>PPEA01000080.1 GCA_002967005.1 Mycobacterium talmoniae | reverse complement strand
GGACGGGTTCTTGGAGCGGCTGGCCGCGCACCTGGCGGGCATCACCGATCCGGCCGACGCCGCGACCGAGGCGATCGCCACCGCGCTGGAATGGTTGCCGCACGACAAACACATCGGTCTGCTGCTGGCCCGCGACCGCGCCAATGCCTTCACCGCCGACGTCACCTCCGATGTGGCCCTGCAATTCGCCAACTCGATGCTGCGCCGCTTTGACGTCGATTGGGCGGCAGCCGGTTTCAGTGACGACGAGGTGGCCGAACTCGCCGAGCACCTGCTGCGGATCATCCAGTCGTTCGTCATCGACCCGGGCCGGCCGCCGCGCCACGGCACCGAGCTGCGGCGATACCTGCGCCGCTGGGTGGGCGCCGCGCTGGTCGGGGCGCCGGTCACCCGATAGCGCGAGCAGACGCAAAAGCCCCCCCAAAACCGCTGTTTGAGGGGGCTTTTGTGTCTGCTCGTGGGGAGGAAGTTACTCCAACCCCTCGCCGGAGTGCATGCGGACCGCGGCGTCGACGTTGGCCTTCTTGTCCTCACCGGCGCCCTTGGCCGCCGCCTTCTTACGCTTGGCCACGACGGCGTCGACCGCACCGTTGAGCGTCGACCCCAGCGGGAACCCGAGATAGTGGGTCACGAAGACCGCCATCTCCTTGAGTTCGGCCTCGGTGAGCTCCCCGTTGAGCAGGGCGGCGTTGATCTGGATCTCGGCCAGGTCGCGGTTTCCGATCGCGGTCACCGCCGTCAGCGTCATGATGCGCTTGTCGCGCATCGACAATCCCGGGCGGGTCCAGATGCTGCCGAACAGGTGATCCACGGTCAGGTCGAAATAGGGGTCGCCCTCGATGTTGGGCATCTCCCAGCCGTACACCTCGTTCATCTTCTCGAGGCCGGTGCGGCGCAACTCGTCCATGCTGGTCTCCAATCAGTCGTGCGGGACGCCGAGCCCGTCGGCCAGCCGGTCCAGCGCCACCCGCGCCAGCGGCAGGTCCACACCGGTGGCCTCCCCCAACGCCAACGCCAGGCTCAGGTCCTTCTCCCCCAACCCGCGGGTGTGGGTGAACGCGTCGTAGAGCCAGTGGTCCGGCTGCAGTGTCGCCATGTCGTCGCGGACCATGATCGCGCCCGGTCCGCCGGTGAGCGCATCGGTGTGGCGCACCACCCGGCCCAGCGCCTGCAGATCCAGGCCGGCCGCCGCGGCCAGCTTCATCGCCTCGCACGCCGCGGCGTAGGAGGTGAAGGTCAACATGTTGCGGGCCAGCTTCATTCGGGTGCCCGCACCCGGCGTCCCGGCGTGGATCACCATCGACGCCCAGCACTTGAACGCCGGCTTGATGCGCTGGTAGATCTCCCGGTCGGCGCCCACCATGGTCGCCAGCTCACCCTTCTCGGCGGCCCCGCCACCGCCGCTGACCGGGGCGTCGACGATGTGGATGCCTTGCGGCTTGCACTCGTTGGCCAGTTCGACGGCGGTGGTGTCGCTGATCGTGGAATGGATCGCGATGACGGTGTCCGGCTTGGCCACCGCGGCGAGCTGGCGACCACGTCGCGCACCTGGGCGTCGTCGAGGACGGTCACGCTGATGAGGTCGGCGGCGGCCACCTCGGCGACGCTGCCGGCCGCGGCGCGCCGGCGTCGGTCAGCGGGGTCATCGCCTCGGCCCGCACGTCGAACACCATGACCCCGCCCGGCCAGTCGACCAGCCGCTTGGCCATCGGCGCACCCATATTGCCCAGCCCGATGTAGCCGAGCCTCAGCTGCTCAGGAGACGTCATGACCGGATGATCTGTCCGCCGTCGACGTTGAAGATCTGCCCGGTGATCCACTTGGCCTGATCCGACAGCAAGAACAGGCACATGCCGACCAGGTCGTCGGGGGTGCCCATCCGGGACAGCGGGATGCCCTTGACGATGTCGGCGACCATCTCCTGCGGCGTGGTGGACCGGTTGGCCTCGGTGTCGATCGGCCCCGGCGCGATCGCGTTGATGCGGATGTTCATTCCGCCCAACTCGCGGGACAGCTGCTGGGTCAGCCCGTTGACCCCGACCTTGGCCAGGCCGTAGAAGTTGGCGTACATCCAGGCCGCGGTGGAGGATTGGTTGACGATCGCGCCGCCGCCGCGCTTGGCCATCTTCTTGTACACCGCGCGGGTGCACACCAGCGCGCCGTCCAGGTTCACGCTCATGAACTTCTTGTAGTACTCCCAGTCCACGGTGAGCAGCAGGTCGAGCTTCATCCCGCCGAAGATCGCGGCGTTGTTGACCAGGTAGTCGATGCCGTCGAACTCCGCCAGCGTCCGGTCGGCCATCGCCTTGGCCGAGTCGGGATCCGACACGTCGACGGGCACCGCCAGCGCGGTGCCGCCGTCGGCGACGATCTGTTTGGCCACCCCCTCGGCGGCCTCGGCGTTGATGTCGGCCACCACCACCGCCGCGCCCTCCCGCGCCAGCGCCTCGGCGTAGGCCTGCCCGATGCCGCCACCGGATCCGGTGACGATGGCCACCTTGTTGTCGAACTGCCCCATGTCTCATTCCTCTCTGCCGAGTGTGGGCTTAATCCCCGCCGCGCGCCGTACCGCGTGTCCTAACTCCACACTCGGCGCCTAGATAGCTTCAGCGATGACCTTGGTCTCCAGATACTCTTCGAAGCCCGCGACGCCCATCTCCCGGCCGTTGCCGGACTGCTTGTAGCCGCCGAACGGGGCGTCCGCGGAGTACCAGACACCGCCGTTGACGTTGACGGTGCCGACCCGCAGCCGGGCCGCCACCGCGGCGCGCGGGCCGGGTCGGCGCCAAACACGGTGCCCGACAGGCCATACGGCGAGTCGTTGGCGATGCGCACCGCGTCGTCGTCGCCGTCGTGGGCGATGACGGTGAGCACCGGGCCGAAGATCTCCTCCCGGGCCACCCGGGCGTCGTTGCCCAGCCCGGCGAGTCACGGTGGGCTCGATGAAGAAGCCGGTGTCGCGGTCGGCGGGCCGGCCGCCGCCGCAGGCGAACGTACCGCCCTCGCGCACCGCGAGATCCAGGTAGCTTTGCACCCGGTCGCGTTGCCGCGCCGAGATCAGCGGCCCGCACACGGTGCCGGGGTCGGTGGGGTCGCCGGGCTTGATCGAGCCCATGGTGGCCGCCGCCGCGGCGACCGCCTCGTCGTAGCGGGCGCGGGGCACCACCAGCCGGGTGGTCACCGCGCAGCCCTGCCCGGCGTGCATGCAGGCGGTGAACGCCGACATCGAGGCCGCCCCGGCCAGGTCGGCGTCGTCGAGCACCACGAACGCCGACTTGCCGCCCAGCTCCAAAAACACCCGCTTGATGGTGCCGGCGGCGTCGATGCTGACGCTGCGGCCGGTGGCCGTCGACCCGGTGAACGAAATCATGTCCACCCGAGGGTCTTTGGCCAGCAGCGCACCGACGCTGTGGTCGTCGGAGGTGACCACGTTGACCACCCCGGGCGGGATGTCGGTGTGTTCGGCGATGAGTTGACCGACCGCGGCCGCACACCACGGCGTGTCGGGCGCCGGCTTGAGCACGACGGTGTTGCCGGCGGCCAGTGCCGGCCCCAGCTTGGCCAGGTTGATCTGGTGCGGGAAGTTCCACGGCGTGATGGCGCCGACGACGCCGACGGCCTCCCGCGCGATGGTGCGCCGGGTGGCGATGCCCATCGGGGACGCCTCCCCCAAATCCTGGTTCCACGGGTAGGACTCGGCGGTGTCGGCGGCGAACCCGAGGTCGTCGATGGGCCCCTCGAGCTGCGCGCTGGCGGTGAGCATGCGGGGCGCGCCGACCTCGGCGATGGTCAATTCCCGCAGTTCTTCGACGTGTTCGCGCAACACGTCGCGCAGCTGCCGCACACAGCGCACCCGCAGCCCGGTGTTGCGCGACCAGTCGGTGTCGTCGAAGGCGCGCCGCGCCGCCTCGATCGCCCGGTCCATGTCGGCGGCGTCGGCATTGGCCGCCGTCCCGAGCACCTCCTCGGTGGCCGGGTTGATCGTGCCGAAGGTGCCCGCGCTGCCGGACACCATCTTGCCGTCGATGAGCAAGTCGCTGCCGCGATCAGCCAGTAGAGCCATCTGCGCCTCACCTCGTTTTGCTGGACATGTGTCCGACGGAGTTCCGGTTCGAACCATAGCCGGATACCGCCAACGGCCGCAAGGTCCGCCGGCAACCAGCACAATCACCCAGGTCAACTGGTATGGCTACGCGACGGACTTGCCGGACCGGACCGCCATCCGATAGCGTGGACACGTGTCCAGTGATGCAGTGGCCGCGGTCACAGCCGACGCCGCGCCGCGGAACCGCCGGCAGGAAGAGACCTTCCGCAAGGTGTTGACCGCCGGGGTGGAGATGCTGCGGGAAACCTCCTACGCCGAGCTGACGGTGCGGGCGGTCGCCGCCCGCGCCAAGGTGGCGCCGGCGACGGCCTACACCTACTTCTCGTCGAAGAACCACCTGATCGCCGAGGTGTACCTGGACCTGGTGCGCCAGGTCCCCTACTTCACCGACGTCAACGACCCGATGCCGACCCGGGTCGACAAGGCGCTGCGCCATCTGGCCCTGGTGGTCGCCGGACGCACCCGAGGTCGCCGCGGCCTGCACCACCGCGCTGCTGGGTGGCGGCGCCGACCCGGCGGTCCGCACGGTGCGCGACCAGATCGGCGCCGAGATCCATCGCCGGATCACCTCGCGATGGGCCCGGACGCCGATCCGCGCACCGTGTCGGTGCTGGAGATGACGTTTTTCGGTGCACTGGTCAACGCCGGCAGCGGCGCCTTCACCTACCACCAGATCGCCGACCGATTGGCCTATGTGGTCGGCCTCATTCTGCAATCCAATGGAGAGGACGCATGACCGTAGAGACCAGCGAGGTGATCCTCGATCCCTACGATTACGACTTCCACGAGGATCCCTACCCGTACTACCGGCGGTTGCGTGACGAGGCCCCGCTGTACCGCAACGACGAGCGCAACTTCTGGGCGTTGTCCCGCCACGGTGACGTGCTGCGCGGCTTCCGCAACAGCACCGCGCTGTCCAACAAGTACGGCGTCTCGCTGGATCCGGTGTCGCGCAACGCCGAAGCGCACCGGGTGATGTCGTTTCTGGCGATGGACGACCCCGGCCACCTGCGGCTGCGCGCCCTGGTGTCCAAGGGGTTCACCCCGCGGCGCATCCGCGAACTGGAGCCGCGGGTGGTGGAGCTGACCCGCCAACACCTCGACACCGCGCTGCAAGCCGACAGTTTCGACTTCGTCGCCGAGTTCGCCGGCAAGCTGCCGATGGATGTCATCTCCGAACTGATGGGGGTGCCCGAACCCGACCGCGCCCACATCCGCGAACTGGCCGACGGCGTGATGCACCGCGAAGACGGGCTGGCCGATGTGCCGCAGTCGGCGATGCAGGCCTCCGCCGACCTGATGCTCTACTACATCGACCTGATCAAGAAGTTCAAGAAGTCCCCCGACGACAACCTGACCTCGGCGCTGCTGGAGGCCGAGATCGACGGCGACCGGCTCACCGACGAGGAGATCCTGGGCTTTTTGTTCCTGATGGTGATCGCCGGCAACGAGACCACCACCAAGCTGCTGGCCAACGCCGTCTACTGGGGTCACAAAAACCCCGACCAGCTGGCCCCGGTCTACACCGACCACTCCCGGATCCCGCTGTGGGTCGAGGAGACGTTGCGCTACGACACCTCCAGCCAGATCCTGGCCCGCACCGTGGTCGGGGATCTGGACCTGTATGACACCACCATCCCCGACGGGGATGTGCTGCTGTTGCTGCCCGGCTCGGCTAACCGCGACGACCGGGTATTCGACGACGCCGACGAGTACCGGATCGGTCGCGAGATCGGTTCCAAACTCGTCAGTTTCGGCAGCGGCGCGCACTTCTGCCTCGGCGCGCACCTGGCCCGCATGGAGGCCCGCGTCGCGCTGACCGAGCTATTCGAACGAATCCGCGGTTACCAGGTGGACGAGGCCAACGCCGTCCGCGTCCACTCCAGCAATGTCCGCGGATTCGCCTACCTACCGATCACAGTGGAGACCGTATAGATGCCCCGCTTCGAACCCCACCCGGACCGTCGACCCGCGATCGTCGCCGGCGCCTCCTCGGGTATCGGCGCCGCCACCGCGCTTGAGCTCGCCGGCCGCGGCTTCCCGGTGGCCCTGGCGCCCGGCGCGTCGAGAAGTGCAGGAGCTCGTCGATCAGATCCGCGGCCAGGGCGGTGAGGCGATCGCCCTGCCGCTCGACGTTACCGACACCGATTCGGTGAAAGGCTTCGTGCACCGGGCCACCGAGGAGCTCGGCGACATCGAGCTGCTGGTCGCAGGCGCCGGCGACACGTTCTTCGGTCGGCTGCACGAAATCGACACCGCCACTTTCGAATCGCAGATCCAGATCCACCTGATCGGGGCGAACCGGCTGGCCACCGCGGTGCTGCCGGGCATGGTCGAGCGGCAACGCGGCGACGTGATCTTCGTCGGGTCCGACGTCGCGCTGCGGCAGCGACCGCACATGGGCGCCTACGGCGCGGCCAAGGCGCGCTGGTCGCCATGGTCACCAACCTGCAGATGGAGCTGGAAGGCACCGGGGTGCGGGCGTCGATCGTGCACCCCGGCCCGACGAAGACCGGCATGGGTTGGAGCCTGCCCCCCGAATCGATCGGGCCGATGCTCGAAGACTGGGCGAAGTGGGGGCAGGCGCGGCACAGCTACTTCCTGCGCGCCGCCGACCTGGCGCGCTGCATCGCGTTCGTCGCCGAAACCCCGCGCGGCGGGTTCATCACCAGCATGGAAATCCAGCCCGAGGCGCCGCTGACCGGTGCCGCCAAAGAGCGTCAGCAGCTGAAGTATCCGGAGGAGTCGTGACCAGTCAGGTGAAGGAAGTGCCGCGGGTTTCCGGCGGCGAGGACGAACACGGCCACCTGGAGGAATTCCGCACCGACCCGATCGGGCTGATGCGACGGGTGCGCACCGAATGCGGTGACGTGGGCTGGTTCCAGCTCGCCGGCAAGCATGTGATCCTGCTGTCGGGGGCCGAGGCCAACGAGTTCTTCTTCCGGTCGGCCGATGAGGATCTGGATCAGGCCGAGGCCTACCCGTTCATGACGCCGATCTTCGGCGAAGGCGTGGTGTTTGACGCCAGCCCGGAGCGGCGCAAGGAAATGCTGCACAACGCGGCGCTGCGCGGCGAGCAGATGAAGGGCCACGCCGTCACCATCGAACACGAGGTGCGGCGCATGGTCGAGAAGTGGGGCGAGACCGGGGAAATCGATCTCCTCGACTTTTTCGCCGAGCTGACCATCTACACCTCGACGGCCTGCCTGATCGGCACGAAGTTCCGCGAGGAGCTCGACTCCCGGTTCGCCGAGCTGTACCACGATCTCGAACGCGGCACCGACCCGCTGTGCTACGTGGACCCCTACCTGCCGATCGAAAGCTTCCGCCGCCGCGACGCGGCGCGAGAAGGCTTGGTGGCGTTGGTCCAAGAGATCATGAACAACCGGATCGCCAACCCGCCGGCCGACAAGAGCGACCGCGACATGCTCGACGTGCTGGTCTCGATCACCGACGAGGACGGCAACCCGCGGTTCTCGGCCAGCGAGGTCACCGGCATGTTCATCTCGATGATGTTCGCCGGGCACCACACCAGTTCGGGCACGTCGGCGTGGACGCTGATCGAACTGCTGCGCCACCCCGAGGTGTACGCCGAGGTGACCCGCGAGCTCGACGAGCTGTACGCCGACGGTCAGGAAGTCAGTTTCCATGCGTTGCGCCAGATCCCGAAGTTGGAGAACGTGCTCAAGGAAACCCTGCGGCTGCATCCGCCGCTGATCATCCTGATGCGGGTGGCCAAGGGCGAGTTCGAGGTGTGCGGGCTGCCGATCCACCAGGGCGACCTGGTGGCCGCCTCCCCGGCGATCTCCAACCGGATCGAAGAGGACTTCCCGAACCCGGACGCGTTCGACCCGGACCGCTACGAGAAGCCGCGCCAGGAAGACCTGATCAACCGGTGGACCTGGATCCCGTTCGGCGCCGGCCGGCACCGCTGTGTGGGGGCGGCGTTCGCCACCATGCAGATCAAGGCGATCTTCTCGGTGCTGTTACGCGAGTATGAGTTTGAGATGGCGCAACCGTCGGACAGCTACCGCAACGACCACTCCAAGATGGTCGTCCAGTTGGACCGGCCGGCGAAAGTCCGTTACCGCAAACGCGCATCGTAAGAGGGTGAGCTGCATGGGCTATCGGATTGAAGCCGACCTGGACCTGTGCCAGGGTCACGCGATGTGCGAGTTGGAGGCGCCGGACTATTTCCGGGTGCCCAAACGCGGCCAGGTGGAGATCCTGGACCCCGAGCCGCCGGACGAGGCCCGGCCCGACATCGAGCGGGCCGTCGAGATGTGTCCCACCCAAGCGTTATTCATTCGAGAGGAAGACTGAGATGGCATCGTTTCCGCGGGAGCAGCTGGAGGACTGGGTGCAGCGGTGGCTGGAGGCCAACCGGGAAGCCGAACGCACCGGCGACTGGCGCCCGCTGGCCGACTTCTACACCGACGACGCCACCTACGGCTGGAACATCGGCCCCAAGGAGGACGTGATGTGCGTCGGGATCGACGAGATCCGCGACATCGCGCTGGGCCAGGAAATGGAAGGCCTGGAGGGCTGGAAGTACCCGTACCAGAAGGTGATCATCGACGACCAGCAAGGCGAGATCGTCGGCTTCTGGAAGCAGGTCGCCACCGACGCCGACGGCGGCACCCAGGAGGTGTACGGGATCGGCGGCAGCTGGTTCCGGCTGGGTGCGGACGCCAAGATCTCCTGGCAGCGCGACTTCTTCGATTTCGGGCACGTCTCGACGCTGTACCTGGACCTGATCAAGGCGGGCAAGTTGTCGCCGGGGATGCAGAAGCGCATCGAACGCGGCATGTCCGGCGAGAAGGTCCCCGGCTACTTCCCGCTCGGCAAGTCGCCGGTACCGCTTTGGTAGGTCGCGGATATGGCCGAAGTCGCCCGCAATGCCGGCGCGCGCTATAAGCTCCCGCCCAGCATCGCCACGATGCCATCCGCCGCTTGCCGGCCGGTCACCAAGCTCACCCCCGTAGCCACAGGTCAACGATGAAAGCAGGTTCACGGTGAAGACGAAGGGCGCATTGATCTGGGAGTTCAACCAGCCGTGGTCGATCGAGGAGATCGAGATCGGCGACCCGGTCAAAGATGAGGTCAAAATCCAGATGGAAGCGTCGGGGATGTGCCACTCCGATCACCACCTGGTCACCGGCGGCATCCCGATGGGCGGCTTCCCGGTGCTCGGCGGGCACGAGGGCGCCGGCATCGTCACCGAGGTCGGGCCGGGCGTAGAGGACCTCGCGGTCGGCGACCACGTGGTGTTGTCGTTCATCCCGTCCTGCGGCAAATGCCCGTCCTGTCAGGCGGGGCTGCGTAACCTGTGCGACCTGGGCGCCGGGCTGCTGCTGGGGGCCGCGGTCAGCGACGGCACCTTCCGCATCCAGGCCCGCGGCCAAAACGTGTTCCCGATGACGCTGCTGGGCACCTTCTCGCCGTACATGGTGGTGCACAAGAGCTCGGTGGTGAAGATCGACCCGTCGATCCCGTTCGAGGTGGCCTGCCTGGTGGGCTGCGGGGTGACCACCGGCTACGGGTCGGCGACCCGCACCGCCGACATCCGGCCCGGCGACGATGTCGCGGTGATCGGCATCGGTGGGGTGGGGATGGCGGCGCTGCAGGGCGCGGTCAACGCCGGCGCGCGCCGGGTGTTCGCCGTCGACCCGGTGGAGTGGAAACGCGATCAGGCGTTGAAGTTCGGCGCCACCCACGTCTACCCGGACGTCGAGGCCGCGCTGATGGGCATCGCCGAGGTCACCGCCGGCCTGATGGCCAAGAAGGTGATCGTCACCGTCGGCGAACTGCACGGCGCCGACGTGGACGCCTACGTGAACCTGACCGCCAAGGGCGGCACCTGCGTGCTGACCGCGATCGGCAGCCTGCTCGACACCCAGGTCAGCCTGAACCTGGC
Organism: Mycobacterium talmoniae; assembly: GCA_002967005.1. GTDB lineage: Bacteria > Actinomycetota > Actinomycetes > Mycobacteriales > Mycobacteriaceae > Mycobacterium > Mycobacterium talmoniae. The sequence continues at coordinate 2,787 of PPEA01000080.1, read as the reverse complement.
CATGCTGACCCTGATGCAAAAGAACCTGCAGGGCACCATCTTCGGCGGCGGCAACCCGCACTACGACATCCCGCAGCTGCTGTCGATGTACCAGGCCGGCAAACTCAACCTGGACGACATGATCACCCGCCAGTACAAGCTGGAGCAGATCAACGACGGCTACCAGGACATGCTGGACGGCAAAAACATTCGCGGCATCATCCGCTACACCGACGACGATCGCTGATTCCGATGCCGCCGAGTAGCCAGTTATGAGCCCGCTTTTCGCGAGAAACGTGCACTAAGTGGCCGCTCGGCGGAACAGTTTCACCCACCTGCTGCGCCCGGGCGCATCGGTGCCATGACCATCCGCAACCGGCTGGTGATGTCGCCGATGGAAACGATGTACGGCACCCCCGAGGGGCTGCCGTCGCCGCGCACCCGGGACTACTTCGCCGCCCGCGCCCGCGGCGGCGTCGGCTTGATCACGGTGGGCGCCACCGGAATCGACCCGCGGCACCCGGAGACGCCGGGCGGTTTGCACCTGGGCACCGACGACGCGGTGGCCGCCCATCGGGCGTGGTGGAGGCGGTGCACGAGCACGGGGCCAAGATTCAGCCGCAGCTCGTGCACGCCGGACCCGACGGTCTGGGCCCGGAGCTGCATCGGGTGACCTCGCTGGGTCCGTCGGTGATCCCGTCCTACCTCACCGGGCGCCCGTCGGCCGAGATCAGCAAGCCGCAGCTGCTCGAGGTGTTCGACCTGTTCAGGGCGGCGGCGCGCCGGGCCGCCGAGGCCGGCTACGACGGTCTCGAGCTGCACGCCGCGCACGGCTACATGTTCTTGGGGTCGTTCCTGGCCCCGCAGCGCAACCGCCGCACCGACGACTACCGCGGTGACTCGGTGCGCGGCCGGATCCGGGTGGTGCTGGAGGCGTTGGCCGCGATCCGCGCCGAGATCGGCGACGCGTTGCCGATCACGCTGCGCATCTCCGGCTATGAGCGGGTGGCCGGCGGCCGGCCCATCTACGAAACCGCGCAGGTGGCACCGCAACTGGTGGCCGCCGGGGTGGACGCCTTCCACGTCAGCGGCGGCGTGATCGACCGGCTGGTCACGCAGATGGTCAACGGCGCCGACGACGGTGACGCCCTCAACGTGGGGGCGGCTGCCGCGGTCAAAGAGGTGGTCGACGTGCCGGTGATCGCGGTCGGCCGCATCCACGACCCGCAGCGGGCCGAGCAGATCCTGGCCGACGGCCGCGCCGATTTCATCGCGATGGGGCGCCCGCTGCTGGCCGATCCCGAGCTGCCGGCCAAACTCGCCGCCGGGCACGCGACCCGGGTGCGCCGCTGCATCTCCTGCGAAAACTGCATCGACGCGATGGAGCAACGGTTTTCGGTGGACTGCGCGGTCAACCCGCGCACCGGTAAGGAGCGCGAGCTGGCGGTGCGGCCGGCGCGGCGCCGCCGTCGGGTCGCGGTGATCGGGGCCGGCCCGGCCGGTCTGGAAGCCGCCCGGGTGGCCGCGGCCCGCGGACACCGGGTCACCCTGTTCGAAGCGGCCGGCCAGCTCGGCGGCGCGCTGCTCTGGGCGTCGGTACTGCACCCGGAGAACCAGCCATTCCTACGGTATCTGCGGGCCGAGATCGCCCGCAGCAGCGTGAAAGTCGTGCTGAACCACACCGTGGGCGTCGACGACATCACCGAGCTAGCACCCGACGGGGTCATCGTGGCCACCGGCGGCACCGTGGTGGTGCCCGACATTCCCGGCGCCGACCTGCCGCACGTGCGGACCGGCCCCGGGTTGCGCGGGCTGTTCGCCGGGCGCCGGCAACGGCTGATCCGGCCCACGCTGCTGCGGGCGGCCAGCCGGGCCTGGCTGCCGGTGGGCGACCGGGTCGCCATCATCGGGGGTGACCTGGTGGCGTTGGAGCTCGCCGAGTTCCTGGCCCGCCGCGGGCGGCGGGTCGCGATCCTGGAAGCCGGCAAAACCCTCGCCCCGGAGATCGGCAACAAGCGCAAGACCGAACACATGGATCGGCTGGATCGGCTCGGGGTCACCGTGCATGTGCGGGCCAGCGTCGAGCAGATCACCGCCGCGGCCGTCGAATTCACCCCAGCGGGCGGGACCAGTCGGGCGCTGCCGGCCGATAGTGTGGTGGTGGCCGGCACCCTGCACGCCGACACCACCCTGTTCGACGCCGTGGCGGCGGCGCTGCCCACCGCCCAGGTGTCCGCGGCCGGGGACTGCACCGGTCTCGGGCTGATCCGCAAAGCGACCGAGGACGGCGCCCGCGCCGCCTGCGCGCTCTGAGATACCCAGGAGGAAACCCATGTCCGACGAATCACCGGCGCTGCGCGCCTCGCAGGCGTCCTGGCGCTGCGTGCAGGCCCACGACCGGGACGGCTGGTTGGCGCTGATGGCCGACGACGTCGTCATCGAAGACCCGATCGGCAAGTCGGTCACCAACCCGGACGGCACCGGGGTCCGCGGCAAGCAGGCCGTCGCCGGGTTCTACGACACCAACATCGCGGCCAACCGGCTCACCATCACCTGCGAGGAGACCTTTCCGTCCAGCTCGCCGGCCGAGATCGCGCATATCCTGGTGCTGCACAGCCGCTTTGACGGTGGCGTCACCAGCACGGTGCGCGGCGTGTTCACCTACCGGGTCAACGACGCCGGGCTGATCACCAACATGCGCGGCTACTGGAACCTCGAGGCGATGACGTTCGGCAAGGACGAGTGAGCGCGCTGCTGGCCGGCCGCGGCGCGGTGGTGGTCGGCGGGTCGCGCGGCATCGGCGCGGCG
>PPEA01000008.1 GCA_002967005.1 Mycobacterium talmoniae | reverse complement strand
AACGCGGCCACGGTGCCGCCGCGGCGGCCCGGTTCCCGCAGCCGCACCTCGGCGGGCAGCGCGATCCCGGGTGGTATCCATCCGTGCGCCAGGTCGGTGACCAAGACCGTGGTGCCGTCCGCACGGTCCCCGACGGCCCAGCACAGCTCCGGCTGCTGGCGCGCGACGAACGCGAGCAGCCGCTTCAACCGGGCGTGACCCGACTCCGGTTCGGCCGGTGTCGGCTCGACGTCGGCCGCGGCGTGTTTCGGGGTTAGCTTGTCGGTCCGCTCCTCGCCCGGGCGCCGGGCGGCCAGCTTGTCGGTCCGCGCGGTCAGTTCCTCGGTCGGACCGTCGCCCCGCAGCGGTGTCTCGGCTTGGCGGTCGGTGACATCGTCGGCACCGGGGGTCAGCGTGTCGGTCGACGCGTCCTTGGCGGTGTCCAATGCGTCGGTGGTCACCTCCCGCAGCGTCCGGGTGGTCAGCTCCGCGGTCGGCTCGACGTTCAGCGGCGTGGTGCCGAGCTCCGCGGTGCGCTCGACGCTCAGCGGCGTGGTGCCGAGCTCCGCGGTGCGTTCCACCGCCAGCGGTGTGGTCGCCAGCCCCTCGGTACGCCCCTCCCCGGTGGTGCGGTCGGTGACCGGCTCGGGTTCGGTGCCTCCGGCTCGGGTTTGGTGACCTCCGGTTCGGGTTTGGTGACCTCCGGTTCGGCGCGCGCTGGTGGCGGGCGCAGCACCGTGGTGGTTCCGTCGACGGCACCCCGCTCGTCGGGGGCCGGCCTCTCGCTGCGCATCGCCCGGACCGTCGACTCGACCCGCAGCACCGCGAATTCGCGGGCGGCCTTGATCACCCGCTCTTCTTCGGCTTGCCGGGCCACGGCGGTCAAGTTGGCTTGCCGTAGCTCCTGGATCCGCTCGTTCGCGGAGTTGGCGATCCGTTGCAGATCGGCGTTGAGATACTCTGCGACCGCAGCGTTTTGAGTGGTGATCTCGGCTAACTCGGCTGGCCACAGGCCGCCCAGCACCCACGGGGTGGAGTCGATGGGCGGGCTGAACGGCGGCGTCGCCAGCGATTGGCGGGCCGCCTTGCGGAGACGCCGCCGAGCCGTTCGCCGACCGAAGATCCCCACCCGCGCCAGCGTACCGTCACCTCGGAACCGGTCACTTCGGCTTTCGACGGCCCCCAACTCGGTGAATTGTGGGAGTGATGGGGCGTGAGTAGCGTGGCAGGCATGGCTGAATCGGTGCTTCAGCAACAGCTCGATGAGGTGCGCGCCCTGCTGCGGCGGGCCCGCGGGCTGTTCGGCTCCGAGCCCGTCGAACCCCCGACCGGTATCACCCCCGATCCGGACGCGGCGCACCGCTGGGTGCGCTAGGCGGGCATTCGGTCAATGCGTGCCGGCCCGAGGGCGCAGCTGATGCGCCAGCAGCTTCTCGGTGGCGACTTCAAGGTCACGCGGGGTGGGCACCGCCGCGGACGGCGTGTGCCCGGCCGCGACGATCTCGCCGCGCACCTGTAGCGCGGCCTTGAGGTAGGACACCTCGGCGACCAGCAGGATGGCGTGCGCCAAGGTCTCCGCGTCGGTGTCCAGCGCCGCCTCGCCGAGCGCCACGCTGTGCAGGCAGCCGCCGCGGCTGGACCGAAACAGGATGTGTCCGCTCGGATGGGTCGTGTCGAACTGCGGGTTGGCGTCCGTCATTGACGGTCATCGACGACGCCGTCGAAGCGATCCCCGGCGTCGTCCTGCTGTTGTTGCCACAGGCGTACCGACTTCAGCAGGTTCGCCGCGGTTTCGGCGTGCGCGTCGGCCTGCCGTTGGTAGCACCGGCGTCGCTGCTCGAGCAGTTCGATGCCGGCCTGCCGCAGCCCGCCGAAGATCGGCCCGAGCGACTCCAGGCTTTCTTCGATCGCCGCGTGCGTGGACGGGACGGTGCGGAGGTACTCGGCGGTTTGCTGGTGCTGGGCAGCGGCTTCCGTGAGGTTCGCCGGCACCACATGGGTTCGATCTGCCATGTTCTACCTCCTGTTTCGCGGCCAGCGCGGTAGCCGACCGCTTACGTGGCGACGGTGGCCGACGGCCTCGTCGGGATGGGCGGCTCGCTGGTCGTCGGGCCCGGGGCGGTCGGCGCGACCGTCGTTTCCGGTGCCGGCGGATGCTGCCAGCCTAGGAAACTTGGTCCGTTGACGTTGGCGATGCGCTGAATCTGACCGTCAAGCAGCGCATTGCTGTGCCCGACGGCGAGCGCGTGGCGGTCGGTGAACATGCCGATGTCGCCGGGGATGAGCTGCGCCGGGTCGATCGGGTCGGTGACCGCGGTGCCCGGCGGCGGAATGGTTATGCCCTGCTGGCGGAAGGCATCTGCGATAGGTGTTCCGTCGGCCGCGGCCTTGATCGCCGCGGCGAGCTGCGGGCTGGCGGCGGTGACGATCTCACCGTCGGGCAGGGTGACCGTGGTGGGGTCCGCCACCGGAGCCGACTCCGGCGCGGCGGGCTCGTCATCGGGTGGGCAATCGAGGTCGTCCTCCGGCAGCACGTCCTCCGACCTGTCGTCGGGTAGCGGCGGGTCGTCCCCGAGATGCTTCGGTGGCCGTTCCGGTGCGGGGTCGGGCCGCAGCCCGGGAATCGGCAACC
>PPEA01000799.1 GCA_002967005.1 Mycobacterium talmoniae | reverse complement strand
GTATGCCCGCTCCGAACGGTGCAGCGCCGCCGCGGCGGCCGCGGCGTCGCCCCGCATGCCCTCGACCTGCGCACACCACGCCGACACCAGCATCAGCCAGCCCCAAGGAAATCCCTGGGACAACACCGACATCGACTCGTGGAGTGCGGTGCAGGCAGCCGCCAGCGCACCGCGGGCACGCTGCACAAGCCCGAGCATGGCGGTCACCATCCCGCCTACTTCGGGTGCACCGGCGACCTTCGCGGCGTAGCGTTCCCACACCCGCTCGGCTTCCCGATAATCGCCGGCCGCCGTCGCCGCCACCGCCTCCCCCAACCCGATGATGAACTGCTCGACCCCCGGTTCGACGTGTGCGGCCGCCCGCCGCCACGCACCCGTGACCCGATCCACTTCGCCAAAGCGCCCGGTGAGCGCCAGCGCCCAACACGTGGGCATGGCCGCCCACATCGTGGCCAACGGCAGATCCGAGCCGCACAGCGCCAGCCCCGCATCGGCGGTCGTCACAACGTCGCCGGACAGGCACGCAAACGACAGCTCCAGGGCCGAGACCAGACCAACCAGCGCCGCCGAATCGACCCGAGGCTTCACGTTCGCGATCACCGCTCGCGCGTCGTCGACCCGCCCGCAATCGAAGAACAGGTTCATGGCCCGCACGCAGCCCCACCGCGCGGTCAGCAGCTCATTGCCCGCGTCGGGTTCGACACCGCCGAGCACCGCCTCGGCCTCATCGCCGCGGCCCAGCCAACTGAGTGCCTCACCCAGCACCAGCGCCGCCGGCAGACCACCGCCGCGCTCGAACGCGAACCGGCTCAGCTCCTCGGCAAAAGCGAAATTCGAGACGGTCATCGCGCTTTGCGCCGCATCGGTGATCACGTTTAGGTCCGGCGGCATGTCGCTGCGCATCATGAACTGGGCCAGCCGGATCCGGCCGCGCACATCGGGCAACCTCAGGCGCTTGCCCCCGGCTCGCAGATGCTTCAGAAAAGCTTGGGCCAGCACGGTATTGAGTTGTCGTGACCGCACCGCTCCGGCCAGCCGGATCGCCGCCTCGCCCACGATGGGGTGATTTAACTGCGCCACGGCACCGGCCCCGTCGACAAGCAGCTGGATCAGGCCACGGCGCTCCAGGCGGGCCACCGCGTCGGCGTCGCACAGCCCGCGCAGCACCTCCCAGTCCACCAGCTCCCCGGTCGCCAGAATCTCCACCGCCTCCAATTCCTCCGGGGCCAGGGAGCGTAGCCGGAACTCCAGCAGGTCGTTGAGTTCGTCGTCGCCGTGCAACGGGCCGTGAAGTCGCCACCCGGTCTCGGTGCGCACCAGCACGCCGCTGTCCCGACCGGCGCTCAGTAGACCGCGCAGCAGCAACACATTTCCCGCGGTCCGGCGGTACAGCTCGTCGACCAGCTGGCTGTTGACGGCGCCGCCGAGCACCGCGCGGGCAAGTTCCTCGGTTTGTGCCCGGCTGAACGCGGTGATCTCCATGCGGTGCAGCAGTTGCTCTTTCCACAATGCGGTCACCGCGTCGGCCACGGCCTCCCCGGAGCGGATCGTGGTGATCAACCGGGCCGCGCCCCCGGCCGCCAGCTGGTAGACCAGCGACGCCGACAGCGGGTCGAGCAACTGGGCGTCGTCGACGACGAGGACGAGGTTCTCTTCCCGCTCCAAGGTCTTGTGGGCAGCGGCCAGCATGGTGGCGGGGGCGGCCGGGCCGTCGACGGTCACCGACCGCGAGAACGCGCCCAGTGGTACGGCCCGGCCCGCCTCGGTGCCCAGCACGAACCGCACGGTGTGCCGCTCCGATTCCAGGGTGCGGGCGAGCGCGCGGGCCAGGGTCGACTTGCCGACCCCGGATTCCCCCACCAACACCACCCCGCGACGTTGCGTGTCGCCGCCGAATGCACTCAACGCGCGACGCAATTCGTCGTCGCGAGCCACTATCGGCCAGTCCGAGGCGCGTCTGGACTCGGCGTACATCGGAACCCCCAGGGTGCTGGGTCACCGCTCCGCGCCCAGATTTTACGCTGGGGTCCCCGAGCCCAAGGGGCGTTCAACGGGTTGCGGGCGCCGCGGCGTTAGCTGGGGTGATCCGGTTTGAGGAGATCGATGAGCTGCTCGCGGGTGTTGATGCCGAGTTTGGCGAAAATCCGGTACAGGTGCCCGTCGATGGTGCGCACCGACACGATCAGCCGATCCGCGATCTGACGATTCGACCACCCCGACGCCACCAGGGTGGCGATCTCGCGCTCCCGCTCGGTGATCGGCAACGGCCGCGCCGCGGCCACCGTGGCCGGCGTCCGCAGCCCACACCGGCCGGCCAACCGGTCCGCCCGC
>PPEA01000798.1 GCA_002967005.1 Mycobacterium talmoniae | reverse complement strand
CGCTGCGCAAACTGCGCCGACTGTGCGGTTTCATACGCATTTCGGCGGCGGAGCGTATGAAACCGCACAGTCAGCAACGCTTTGCGCCAACAACCGGCGGTGTAGCGGCGCTGCGCTCGACGCGGCCGTGCACAGTGAACTCCAAGTTAACTCGCAGGCGCGCCGCAAACGGCAGGTCGAGCACCGCCCGACGACGTTGCTGCTGCTGAGAGCGTCGGCCGCGCCGGATCGGGCGCCGATCCGCGGCAACATATGCGCATCCGGCTACGCTATGCTGGGCGTCGTGAACTTCGGACGTGCCAACCAGAACGTGGTCGTCGCGTGAGTTCGCGGTAATCCGTGTGCATCATCATCGGGGATGAACGACGCGGTTCTAAATCCACAGGGTCGGGGCAAGCGAATTGGCAGAAGGGGAGGTAAGTATGCCGACTAGCACACAGTAAGGCCGTCCGACGTTGATGGATACGCCTGCACCTACTGTGCTGCTTGCTCTTTCCGATCCCGTGTATCACCGACGGTTGGCGCCCCGCGCTTCGGGCGAAACCGTGCCTCATCAGGGCAAACCACGACGCTCGACGAGCTAATAGGTTTGGACCCCCTAATGGTTGCTGCAACCAATAGGGGGTCCGCAGTCGACGAAGCGGCAACTTCGTCGACTGTGCTCTGCCCACCCACGAGTAACCGTGGTCGCGAAACTACGTGTTTTGACTCATGAAAGGACATTTCCGAGCGGTGTAAAGACTACTCTTCAATTCGACCGGGGTGCAATAGCTACCCGGTCGTGGACGGCGCCGCATCGGCGGCACGGCCGTATTGACCTCCGCTACCAGCGATTTCGCCGAGATGTCGCGGTGCATCCGGCTGCCTTCACCCACGGCGAGCCGGCGACTTCGACAGGCGGCCGGGGATTGTTACCGGCCGGTATTCGCAAGGTGCGGGTCGGCGGGCCGTGCACGCGGTTGACCGTGACGCAATATTCACGTTTGTCGCCGGCCAACGAAGAGACCGCAAATGCGTAATTGATTAAGCAGTACGGGCAGTGGCGTTTTCGAAATGCCAGATAAAAATGGATAGCGATGATTGGAGAAGAATACAGATGACGGTTGTGACCCAACACCACGATGTGCTGGATCTCGTCAAGGATGGCCTTCTTTCCGTGGCCACTGTTGAGCTGCCCGAATTGACGCCAGATCTCGAGATCGCGGATCTTGGCTACAACTCCGTGCAGACCATGGAGTTTTTGACCTACCTCGAAGAAGAAACCGGGGTGTCGTTCTCGCCGCGGTCGTTGATGACCGTGGAGACGCTGGCCGACCTGGCCGAGGTGGTGCGGTCGGCGGTTTCCGAAGCCGCAGTCGCCGCCCGCTGAGCGACGAAAGACGCTGACATGACTGGGGACTCGCAGACCAGCGCCCGGCTGGCTGTGGTGGGGATGGCATGCAATATCCCGGGCGCCGCGGACGTGAAGTCGTTTTGGCAGATGCTCGCGTCCGGGCGTTCGGCGTTCGGCGCGGTGCCGTCGGATCGGTGGGACCACCGGCCCTTCTTCGATCCGGAGGGTCGGGCGCCGAACTCCGCCTACAGCGATGTGATGGCCACGGTGACCGACATCGACCGGTTTGATCCGCTCGATTTCGGTATTTCACCGCGGCAAGCCGAAGTGATGGACCCGCAGCACCGGATTCTGCTGACCGCGACCCGCGCGGCGCTCGACAACGCCGGGCTGGACGAGCAGACGCTGTCCAGCCGGAAAGTCGGCGTGTACGTGGGCATCTCGGCCAGCGACTTCCGGGAGCTGATGACGGCTGGGCTGCGGGCCACCCAGTTCAGCACCGGCGCGTTCGGGGCGCGCAGCGAAACCGGGTTGGACGAGTTGGCCGCGGCGGTGCCCCCGGTGCGGGCGTTCACCATGCCCGGCTCGCTGCTGAACATGGCGGCGGCCGCGATCACCCGCAGCTTCAACCTGCGCGGTCCGTCGATGGCCATCGACGCCGCCTGCGCGTCGTCGCTGGTCGCGCTGTACAACGCGGTGCTCGCGCTGCGGGCGGGGCAGTGCGACATCGCCGTCGTCGCCGGCGTGCACCTGAACCTGGTGCCCGACGGCCTGGTGCTGTTCTCCAAGATCGGCGCGGTGTCCAAATCCGGGGTGTGCCGGCCCTTTGACGCCAACGCCGACGGTTTCGTGCTCGGCGAAGGCGTGGGCGTGGTGGTGTTGACCCGCGAAGACGCGGTCCCCGACGACGCCGAGGTGTACGCCTGGCTGCGCGGCATCGGCTGCACCAGCGACGGTGGCGGCGCCCGGGGCGATGGAGCCGGCCAGGTCGGGGGCCAACGC
>PPEA01000797.1 GCA_002967005.1 Mycobacterium talmoniae | reverse complement strand
GGCGCCGAGCAACGGCGGTCGCCACCGTCCGGGCAGGACCAGCTGCTGGGCTGCGATGCACCTCGGCCGGCTCGGACCCGCCGGTGGGGCAGGCGCCGTCGGGTCGGCTGGCGCCGGGGGCCACCATTGCCGTCGGCTCGTCGTCGACCTACCCGTCCACCGAACAGACCCTGTCCTCGCTGGCGGTGCTGGTCAACGGCGGCGGGCTGGGCCAGATCGGTGACATCATCCACAACTTCAGCGCCTCGATGTCCGGGCGCGAATCCGACATCCGCGACCTGATCAGCAGGCTGGACCGGTTCACCGCGGTGCTTGACCGGCAGCGCGACAACATCGTCGCGTCCATCGAGCAGTTGAACCGGGTGGCCGACACCTTCGCCGACCAGCGCCCGGTGCTGCAGCGCGCGCTGCGCGAAATCCCCCCGGCGATCGACGTGTTGATCAAGGAACGGCCCACGCTCACCACCGCGTTGGAGAAGCTGGGGCAATTCGGCGACACCTCCACCGCCTTGGTCCACGACGCCGGTGACCAGTTGGTGGGCGACCTGGCCCACCTCGAGCCGGCGATCAAGGCGCTGGCCGACGTCGGCCCCGATTTGAACGCCGCCTTGGCCTATGGCTCGGCGTTCCCGTACGGCGCCAACGCCATCGAACGCGCCGTCCGCGGGGACTACCTGAACCTGTTCGCGGTGTTCGACCTGACCTATTCGCGGCTCAAGCGGTCGTTGTTCGCGGGCACCCGCTGGGGTGACGAGAACGCGAAACTTGTCCCGGCGCCGGGCGATCCGTGGTATCTGAACTACTCCTACGATCCGCTGATGAGCCCGCTGAGCGCGCCCGCCCAGACACCGCCGGCACCCGACGCGCCGGCACCGGCCGCGGCTCCGGTGCCGGTGCGACGCCGGGTGGGCCGGTACGTGCCGGTCACCCGCCCGAGCCAAGCCCCGGCGCCCGCGTCGACACTTTTCGCCGGCCCCTACCCGGCGGCTGCACCGGGAGGCGGTGGCTAGATGCTGACCCGTTTTGTTCGGACCCAATTGATCCTGTTCACCATCGCCTCGGTGATCGGTGTCGCGGTAATGCTGTTCAGCTACATGCAGGTGCCGACCCTGCTCGGGATCGGCAAGCTGACCGTCCAGCTGGATCTGCCGAAAACCGGGGGGCTGTACCGGTTTTCGAATGTCACCTACAACGGTGTGCAGGTCGGTCGGGTCACCGACGTCGCGTTGACCGAGACCGGCGCCCGGGCCACGTTGTCGCTGGACCGTTCGCCGCGGATCCCGGCCGATCTGCGGGCGGCGGTGCGAAGCGTCTCGGCGGTCGGGGAGCAGTACGTCGATCTGCTGCCCAACACCGATGCCGGACCGTACCTGCAAAACGGCTCGGTGATCCCGGCGTCGAACACGGTGGTCCCGCAAGAGGTGGGTCCGATGCTCGATCACCTCAGCGCACTGCTGGACACCATCCCGAAACAGAAGATCAGCGACCTGCTCGACGAAACCTTCCTGGCCTTCAACGGCGCCGGGTTCGACCTGCAGTCGCTGCTGGATTCGACGGCCACCATCAGCGGCGACGCCAACCGGGTGTCCGAGCGGCTGCGCACCCTGATCAACGACAGCGGCCCGCTGCTGGACTCCCAAGCCCAAAGCACCGCGGCCATCCGGACCTGGGCGCACAGCCTGGCCGGGATCAGCGACCAACTGGTCGCCAACGATCCGCAGATCCGCACCGTGCTGCAGCGCTTCCCGGGCTTCGCCGACGAAGTGTCCGGTCTGCTCAACGGGATCAAACCCACCCTGCCGATCCTGCTGGCGAACATGACCACGGTCAGCCAGGTGCTGATGGTGTACAACCCGGCGGTCGAGCAACTGATGGTGCTGCTGCCGGGATACATCGCGCAACAACAGTCGTTCGGTGTGCCCAAGAACAACGCGACCGGGTTGCCGCAGGGGGATTTCAGCCTCACCATCGGCGACCCGAACCCCTGCACGGTGGGCTTTACTCCGGCCTCGCAGCGGCGGTCGCCGGCCGACACCACCACCATCGACACCCCGGACGGCATGTATTGCAAACTGCCGCAGGATTCGCCGATCTCGGTGCGCGGCGCCCGCAACTTCCCGTGCATCGAGCATCCGGGTAAGCGCGCCCCGACCGTCGAACTCTGCGACGACCCCCGCGGATTCGTGCCGATCGCGATGCGACAGCACCTGACCGGACCCGGGGCATTCGACCCGAACCTGATCAAGCAGGGCATCCCGGTCGACGACCGCGTCGACTTCCAAGACCGGATCTTCGGCCCGGTCGAGGGCACGCCACTACCGCCCGGTGTCGGGCCGCCGGGGGCGCCCGCGCC
>PPEA01000796.1 GCA_002967005.1 Mycobacterium talmoniae | reverse complement strand
GACCCGAATCACCGGGTCGTCCCGGGCCGGCGTCGGTGAAATACCAACCCGGATCTCGTAGTAGCCGTAGTAGGTCACGTACAGCCCGGTCAGCAGCACGATCACCCCGGCGATGCGGCCCACATAGGGCAGCACCCGGCGCAGCGCCGCGGTCGCCGACGAGCCGGCCAGCGCCACCGCCAACGCCGCCACCCCGACCGTGATGCTCATCCCGGCCGCGTAGGCGATAAACGCCAACACCCCGGTCAGCGTCGACCCCTGCTGGAAGGTGGTGCTGATCACGGCGAGAAACGGTGCGACCGTGCACGATAGCGACGCGATCGCATACCCCACCCCGTAGCTGTACATCGACCCCAGCCGGGCCGTCGGTGTCCCGCCGGCGGATTTGGGCAGCACCACGGTGATGTCCTTGCCGACCAGCAGCCACAGCGCGGTCCCGATCAGCACCACCCCGATGACCACGGTGGCGAACGGCAGATACTTTTGCGCCGAGGCGATCACCGGGGAGATCGCCAGCCCGAACACCCCGAACACGGTGAGGAATCCGGTCGCCATCGCCACCGTGGCCGCCCCGGCGCGGGCCAGCGCCGCCGGCCGCGACGTGTTCTGGCTGCCGGCGATCACCAAACCCAAATAGCCGGGCAGGAACGCGAACCCGCACGGGTTGAGCGCGGCCACCAACCCCGCGCCCAGGGCGAAACCCAGTGCCGCGGTGTCGATCACTGGCCGGCCAGCGCCTGCACCCGCGCGGTCAGGTCGGCCTCGGGCAGCGACCCCTTGACCACGTCGACGCCGCCGTCGCGGGACACGAACGCATAGGCCGGTTGGCGGGTGACCCCGAATTTCGCCCACACCGTCGCGTCGGTGTCGGCGAGTTCGGTGAACCCGTCCAGGTGGTACTTGCCGACGAACTCCTGCAGCGCGGGCAGCTGGTCCTGGGCGCCGACGCCCACGAACGTCACCGCCGGATGCGCCGCGGCGACCCGGGCCACCATCGGTGCTTCGCGCTGGCAGGTGGGGCACCACGGCGCCCAGAACCACAGCACCGCGGGTCGGCCCCGCAGGCTCTCCCCGGAAAACGGTTGGCCGGCCAGGGTTTTGGCGGTGAACTGCAGCTGGTTGGAAGCCCTGGTGCCGCCCTGGCTGGCCGGTGTCGAGCTGCACCCCCCGATCAGCAGGACCATCGCGGCGGCGAGCAGGGCGAAAAGGCGGGTCATCACGAGTCCTTCCGAGTCGGGCACAGGCCGATGCTACTACCTACGTACGTAGATAGTAGATGGCAGCCGGTGTCGCGCGGGTGACCGGGACGACGAATTGGCCCGATCTTCGTAAGCCGTTAACGCACGGCGCGGACACGCTTTAACTTCAGCACGCATGGCGCACGGCACGCTGGAGCACACCGCCGACATTGCGGCGTCGCCGGATGACGTCGCCGCGTTTTTGGCCGACCTGGTCAACTACGCGGGCATCCACCCGATGCTGGTGACCGTGCGTCGGGTGGGCGGCGGCGCCGACGGTGCCACGAAATACCTTGCCCCGCACCGCATGCGGCTACACGGGGTGCCGATCCGGTTCACCTGCCGGGTCGAGCTGCGCACCGATGGCCGCGGCACCGTCTGGACGCACACCCGGCAGCGGCCGGGCATCGACATGCGCGCCACCATGACCGTGCGCCCGCACGGCGACGGGTCGCGGGTGCACGAGCGGGTCGAGGTACGCGCACCGCGGCTGTTGCTGCGCACCGTGCTGCGCGACGGCGGCCGCTCGCACGCGCAGATGTGGGACAACCTGCGCCGCCACTTCGGGGGCTGACCGGTGCATGCTGGTAGCCATGACCACCCGACACGAGATCACCGAACAGATCGTGCTGGCCCGGCTGGCCAAGGGGTTGAGCTGGCAGGAGCTGGCCGACGCCATCAAGAAACCGGTGGTGTGGACCACCGCGGCGTTACTCGGCCAGCACCCCATCCCGGCGGAGTTGGGCAGCGTGCTCGTCGAGATGCTGGGCCTGGACCCGTCGGCGGTGCCGGTGCTGGCGGCGGTGCCGATGCGCGGCGGGCTGCCGACCGCGGTGCCCACCGACCCGACCATCTACCGCTCTACGAAGCGGTCCAGGTCTACGGCGGCGCGCTCAAGGAACTGATCCACGAGCAGTTCGGGGACGGGATCATGAGCGCGATCAATATGAGCGTCGACCTGCAGAAGAAGTCGCACCCGTCCGGGGACCGGGTGGTGGTGACCTTCGACGGCAAGTTCCTGCCCTATGACTGGGTGAGCGCCGAGGGCTGAGGATCCGGCCCGCCCGGTGCGGGTGGCGCGTTACCCTCGATCGGTGACCTTCGGCGGCCCGCACCCGG
>PPEA01000795.1 GCA_002967005.1 Mycobacterium talmoniae | reverse complement strand
GGAGGAGGGCGCCTACGCGTTCGACGCGCTGCTGCGCCACGACCGGGCCGTCACCGGCTACGCGCCGGTCGCCGGCACCCCGTGGCTCACCACGTTCGCACAGACCAGCCGGTTCGCCGAAGCCTTCCGGTCGATGGGCCAAAACCGTTCCGGCGCCAGTGAATTCCTCACCGAGCTGCGCGGGCTTCCGCGCCCGGAGTGGCCCGGTCGGCTGCGCAGGCTGGTGTCCGACCAGATCGGACTGATCCTGCGCCGCGCCATCGACCCGGACCGCCCGCTGTCCGAATACGGCCTGGACTCCCTGGGCAACCTCGAGGTCCGTACCCGGATCGAGGCCGAAACCGGGGTACGGATCGCCGCCATGGACATCACCACGGTGCGGGCGTTGGCCGAGGGCTTGTGTGATGCGCTCGCCGCCGAAGACGCACCCGCCACCAACTGAGTAGGGGACACCGATGGTTATCTGGGAAGCGATCCATGACTGGGTGGACGCCCCGGGCGAACTGGTCACCTGGGATCCGTCGCCGGCGACGCTGGCGAAGGTGCGCAACGCCCCGGTAAGTCCGGTACCGGCCAGCTATCAGCAAGCTCAGCACCTGCGCGCCTACTGCGACTACCGGGCCCAGGGCGCCGAGATGGCGCGGCTGAACATCCCGGCCTGGAACATCGCCGGGCGCTGCGATATCCGGGCCATGACCCACGTCATCAATGCCTACCTGCGCCGCCACGACACCTACCACAGCTGGTTCGAGTACAAAGACACCGGCGACGTCGTTCGACGGACGATGAGCAATCCCCGCGATATCAAATTGGTTCCGACCAAACATGGCGAGGTCACCTCGGCGGAGTGGCGCGACCGGGTGTTGGCGACCCCGGATCCGCTGCAGTGGAATTGCTTCTCGTTTGGCGTCATTCAGCGCGCGGATCATTTCACCGTCTACGTGAGCGTCGATCACCTGCACGCCGACGCGATGTTTATGGCGGGGGTCTTCGTGGAGATTCACATGATGTACGCCGTGCTGGTCAGCGGCGGAGCGCCCATCCCGTTGCCCGATGCCGGCAGCTACCACGACTACTGCGTCCGTCAGCACCAGCAGGTGTCGGCGCTGACCTTGGAGTCGCCGGAGGTGCGCAGCTGGATCGAGTTCGCCGAAAACAACGACGGCACCCTGCCGCAGTTCCCGCTGCCCCTCGGGGACCCCTCGATACCGTGCCCCGGTGCGATGCTCACCGTCGAGTTGATGGACGAACCCCAGACGCTGCGCTTCGAATCCGCGTGTATGGCCGGCGGGCTCCGGTTCAGTGCGGGGGTCTTCGCGTGTGCGGCGCTCGCGGAGCATCAGCTGACCGGGATCGAAACCTACTACGTGATCACCCCGACGACGACCCGCAAGACGTCCACGGAATTCATGACCACCGGATGGTTCACCGGCGTGGTACCCATCACGGTTCCGGTGGGCGAGACGTTCCGGGACACCGCCCGCGCCGCGCAGACCTCGTTTGATTCGCTGGTCGGCGCGGCCCATGTGCCGTTCGATCGCGTGTTGGAATTGGCCGGCGCGGACGCGGGGCTGCGGAAATCCCAGCCCGGGGTGCCCATGTTGTCCTACCTGGATGCGGGGCTGCCGCCGCTGTCGCCGGCCATCATCTCGGAGTGGCAGGGGCTCAACGGCCGGGTCTACAGCGACCTCGGTGCCGCGCATCAAGTCGGTATGTGGGTGAACCGATTTGGCAACGGCACCACGGTGACGATGGCGTTCCCGGACAACCCGATCGCCGAGGAATCGGTACTGCGCTACATCGACGCCATGAAAGCCGTATACCTGCGCGTCGCCGACGGCGGGGGAGAGGCGCCAGCCGCCGAACCCTGCGCCGCGCTCCGTGCCGGTGGACTCGTGTCGTCGAAAGCCTGAGGTCATGTGGATCGAGTTGCGTGCGCCCTCGCGGGCCCGGGCCGGCGACGGTGCGGCGCAAGATAATCGGCTCTCGTTCACCGACCAGGCCATGTTCCTGGGGCTTCGCGCCACCGGCCAGGAGTCGGTGATGCAGGTGGCCTGGGTCTATGAGCACCCGGTGCAGATGGCGGCGGTGCGGCGGTTTCACCGCGACTTCGGTCACGGCCTGTATGGGCGGCTGATCGAGCGGTCGCCGCTGCCGTTCGGCCGGCATCGGTGGGTGTCGTCGCCTGCGCCGGCGCCGTTCGACACCGGCGGAAACGCCCGTCCACGTGCCGAACTCAGTGATTGGATCGATGAGCGCGCGCAGCTGCCGCTGGACCCGGAATGGGGGCCGGGCTGGCATCTGGGGGCCCAGTCGTTTACCGACGGCTCCACGGCGGTCAGCCTGGTGCTGTCGCACTGCCTGGCCGACGGCGGCGGTGCCCTGCTGACCATCGCCGACGGGATCAACGGTGCCACCCGCGACCTGGTCTACCCGCCGCCGCGGTCCCG
>PPEA01000794.1 GCA_002967005.1 Mycobacterium talmoniae | reverse complement strand
CAGGGGGACGTGGGTGGTGCAGGCGCAGTCGCCGTTGACGATGGTCGCCAGCCGCTGCACGTGCGTGCCGAGTACCTCGGCCATGGCCTGTTGTTCGGTCTCGCACAGCTCCGGGAACTTCCTCGGCGACGTGCGAGACCGGGCAGTGGTGCGTGGCAGATCTGCACGCCGGGCAGCGGCCCGCGCACCCGCGTGGTGGTGGCGGCGTATCCGGCCCGGGTGAAGGCTTGCGCGATCTGCTCGGCGGCGGTCTCGACGTCGTCGGCCGGCTGCACCTCAGACAAAATCGTGTCGATGCGTCGGCGGGCGAAGGTGCGCACCGCGTCCTCGCCGCCGATTTCGCGGAGCTGCCGCATCGCCGCCGAGGCCAGGTCGTCGTAGTGGTGTTCGAGCTTGGCCCGCCCGGCCGCGGTCAACCGGTAGCGTTTCGCCGGCCGGCCGCGCCCCACCTGCTGCCACGCCTCGGCGGCGTGCGCCTCGGCGTCACCGAGTTCGATCAGCGCTTCCCAGGTGGCGCCGCACCCCGGCGGCCGACAGTCCCAGCCGCTCGCCGATCTCCCCCGGCGGTGATCGACCCGGACTCCATCAACAGCCGCACCACCGCACGGCGGGTGTGGCCGTCGTGCGTGGCGGCGGCACTGGTGGGGTCCGCCCCGGGCACGGCTTGCACGCCGTCGCCCTCACGCTCGGTCCGGATTTTCACAACACCAGTGTGACGCAATTCCGGGGACGGGTCTAGCAAGGCTACCCTCAATGACCGTTGCGCTGGTCACACCGGTCGGCCGACGGGCGGCGGTTACGCTGCTGGGATGGCTGCCCGCCAATACTCGTTGAGCACCTCGCTGGCCCGCTGGCACGGCGACGAGCGGGCGGTGGGCTCCCCGCTCAACGAGTCCGAGGTCGTCGCGCTGCGCCGCACTCGGCTGTTCGGGGCCACCGGCACCGTGCTGATGGGCATCGGCGCGCTGGGTGCCGGGGCGCGGCCGGTGGTGCAGGATCCGACGTTCGGGGTGCGTCTGCTCAACCTGCCGTCCCGAATTCAGACGGTGTCGTTGACGATGACCACCACCGGCGCGGTGATGATGGCGCTGGCCTGGCTGATGTTGGGCCGGTTCGCGCTGGGTGGCCGGCAAATGTCGCGCAGCCAGCTGGATCGCACCCTGCTGCTGTGGATGCTGCCGCTGTTGGTGGCGCCGCCGATGTACAGCAAGGACGTCTACTCGTATCTGGCGCAAAGCCAGATCTCCCGGCTGGGGCTCGACCCGTATCGGGTGGGTCCGGCGCCCGGGTTGGGGCTGGGCCACGTGTTCACCCTGTCGGTGCCCAGCCTGTGGCGGGAAACCCCGGCGCCCTACGGTCCGCTGTTCTTATGGGTCGGGCGCGGGATTTCGGCGCTGACCGGGGAGAACATCGTCGCCGCCGTGTTGTGTCACCGACTGGTGGTGCTGATCGGAGTGGGCATGATCGTGTGGGCCACCCCGCGGCTGGCCCGCCGCTGCGGGGTGGCCGAGGTCAGCGCGCTGTGGTTGGGCGCGGCCAACCCGCTGCTGCTCATGCACCTGGTCGCCGGGATTCACAACGAGGCCCTGATGCTCGGGTTGATGCTGACCGGGGTCGAGTTCGCGTTGCGCGGGGTGGATGCGACCCGACCGCTGATGCCCGCGCGGCCCTGGCACTGGCCGCAGGACCGCGCGGCCTGGCTGCAGTGGGCGCCGCTGGGCATGCTGCTGGCCGGCGCGGTGCTGATCACGCTGTCGTCGCAGGTGAAGCTGCCCTCGCTGCTGGCGTTGGGGTTTGTCGCGATGGCCTTGGCGTGGCGCTGGGGCGGCAACCTGCGGGCGTTTCTGCTGGCCGGCGGGGCGATGACGGTGCTGGCGGTGGCGGTGATCGGGCTGATCGGCTGGGCCAGCCGGCTCGGTTTCGGCTGGGTGTTCACGCTGGGCACCGCCAACGTGGTGCGCAGTTGGATGTCGCCGCCGACGCTGATCGCGCTGGGCACCGGCCAGGTGGGCATCCTGCTGGGGCTCGGCGATCACACCACCGCGGTGCTGTCGCTGACCCGTGGCATCGGCGTGCTGATCATCGCGGTGATGGTGGCCTGGCTGCTGCTGTTGGTGCTGCGCGGCCGGCTGCACCCGGTCGGGGGGCTCGGCGTCGCGCTGGGGGTGACGGTGCTGCTGTTTCCGGTGGTGCAGCCGTGGTATCTGCTGTGGGCGATCATCCCGTTGGCGGCCTGGGCCACCCGGCCCGGGTTCCGGATCGCGGCGATCGCGGTGACGTTCATCGTCGGGGTGTTCGGGCCGACCGCCAACGGTGATCGCTTCGCGCTGTTTCAGATCCTGGACGCCACCCTGGCCAGCACCATCATCGTGGCGCTGCTCATCGCGGTGACCTACGCCTGGCTGCCCTGGCGCCAGCTGCCGGCAGATTCGGCCGCGCCGGCGCCGGCGGTGCC
>PPEA01000793.1 GCA_002967005.1 Mycobacterium talmoniae | reverse complement strand
CCACGGCTTCGCGGCCGCCGCGCGCGGACGCGGCCCCGAGCTCGCGGTGTTGGCCGTCGCCGCGGTGGCCGGCGCGGTCCGGGACGATCCGGTCGGTGTGTACGCGGCGGCGGCGACCGAGGTCCTCGACGCGTTCGCGGCCGACGGGGTGCTCGACGCGCCGTTCGCGCTGCCCGAGCTGGCCGCCGACGCGGTCTTCCCCGGCGCGTTGGCGATCGGATTCCACTTCGTGGACTACGTGGTGCACGGCTGGGACGTCGCCCGCAGCATCGGTGCCCCGTTTGAGCTGCCGGCCGAGGTGGTCGCGGCGGCGGTGCCGCTGGTGTTCGCCATCCCCGACGGCGAGTTCCGCGCCATGGACAACGCCCCGTTCGGATTGGCCCAACCGGTCAGCGGCGCCGCGACCGACTACGAGCGCATCCTGGCTCACCTGGGCCGCTCACCCCAGTGGTCGCTGGCTAGTCGGTGAGCACCGGCGCCGACATGTGCGTCACCGCCGCCCGGCCGCGCAGCACCGCCAAGCCGTGCCCGGCCCACCGCCGTTGTCATCGGGGTCGGCCTGGGTCAGCGCGGTCCGCGAGCACAGCACCCGCGCGTCGGTGCTTGGCGTGATCGGCCAGCCGGGCCGCCTCGTTGACGGCGTCGCCGATCACGGTGTACTCGTAGCGGTTTTCGCTGCCGATATTGCCGGCGAACACCGGTCCGGCCGAGACCCCGATCCCGAAATCCAGCATCGGTAGCCGGCGCAGCTGGGTGCGGAGGTCGCGTGCGGTCGCCAACGCCGCCGCGGCCGCTCCGTCGGTGCGCAGCGGCGCGCCGAACACCGCCAGCGCCGCGTCGCCCTGGAACTTGTTGATCAACCCGTACCGCTGATCGACGGCGGCGACGACGATGCGGAAGAAGTCGTTGAGCACCTCGGCGACCTCCTCGGGCGGACGGGAGGCGGTCAACGTGGTCGACCCGGCCAGGTCGATGAACAGGATCGCCACCGGCCGCACGTCGCCGGTCAGCGTCTCACCGGCTTGCACCGCGCGGTTGGCGACGGCGGTGCCCACGTGCCGGCCGAACAGGTCGCGCAGCCGGTCGCGTTCCTTGAGGCCGGCCACCATCCGGTTGAATCCGCTTTGCAGCCGCCCGATTTCGGATTGCTCATACACGTCGACGACGTTGTCCAGCTGGCCGTGTTCGATCTCGGCCATCGCCTCGACGACGTCGCGGACCGGGTCCGAGATCGAGCGCGCCACCAGGATCATCGCCCGCAGCCCCAAAAACATCGCGACGAACGAGACCACCAGCACCGGCAGCTCCACCGACGCGGTGCGCTGCAGAATCCAGCCGTTCCAGCGGCAGACGATCAACATCACGACGGCCGCGCTGGGCAGCGCACTGGTCGCCACCCACATCGTCACCAGCCGGGCCAACACCCCGGGCGCGGTCTCGCGGCTGTCGAAATCCGCCGATGCCGCGGCGACGATGGGGCGCAACGTGCGCTGGGTGAACAGCAGGCTGGTGCACACCGTCGCCGTTCCGCCGAACACGATGGCCAGCACCACCAACAGCGTCAGCCGGGCGCCACCGCCCAGCGCGATCAGCACGCCGACACCGCCGCCCACCCACGTCGACAACAGAATCACCGACTGGCGGCGCACCAGGTTGATCGCGGTGCGACGCTGCCGCAGATCGGGTTCGCGCCCGGGCACAAACCAGCGCAGCGAGGGCGCGATCGTCACCGCACCGCCCGTCGCCGCCACCACGGTGCCCACGCCGACGAGCACCGCCGTGGTGATCAGGGTGTCCGCGGCCAGCAGGGTGCTCAGGCCGGCTTGCGTCTCGCCGCCGAGCGACATCATCACCGCGACCACCTCGACGGCGGTGAGCAGGTGGGCGAACGCCATCCCGGCCGCGTAGCGAGTGCCGAGCCGAATGGCGGGAGAGATCACTTCTGCCCGTGGCTGTCCCAGATGTCGAGCATCGCGCGCAGGATCTCCTCGCCGCGGCCCAGCCCGGCCAGGTGGCTTTCACCCGGCAAGTGGTACAGCTCGGCGTCGGGCAGCCGCGACACCACGTGCTCCCCGTGGGCGAACGGCACGATGTGGTCGTGGTCGCCGTGCCACCAGCGCACCGGCACCTTGACCTCGTCGAGCCGGAATCCCCAGTCGCGGGAGAACAGCACGACGTCGGCGAACGGCGCGCCCAGTTGCTTGCGGCTGCCGTTGAGCAGGTCGTCGAGGAACATCGCCCCGAACTCGGGCCGCAGCAGCAGACGGCGGTCGGCCTCCGGGGAGACCCGCGCGTACAGCCGCAACGCGGGGGAGGCGAGCGGCCGGATCGTCCGGATCACCGCGCTGGCCGTCAGGCGCAGCGGGGTGCCCGCGACCTGCAGCAGCGGCGCGACCAGTGCGGCCAACGCCACCACGCCGCCGCCGATCGCGTCGGGCCCGCTGGTCGGGCGACCCCGCCGAGCACCCCGG
>PPEA01000792.1 GCA_002967005.1 Mycobacterium talmoniae | reverse complement strand
CGGGCGGATCGTGTCGGCCGCGGCCGTTGCGGGGGCGGTGGCCGCCGCGCTGGCCGTGGTGCTGGGTGTGATGGCGGTGACCGGTCAGGTGATCTCCGTGCGGGACCAACCGCGGCGACCGACGTTGGACACCGCAACGGTGCTGGGCAGGGAGCTTGCGGTAACCGTGGGCGGCTTCGACTACACCGGCAGCGACTCGTACAGCCTCAGCGGTGGATTGGCGGTGACCCTGCGCAACAAGCTCAACACGACCCGATCGTTTCGCATTGCCGTCGCCGCGTTCGACCGTGACCGTCACCAGGTGATGAGCACCTCCTCCAGCGCAACGCTGGCCGCTCACGCCACCGAATCCGTCGAGATGTTCACCTATCTGCCGGATGAGAAAACGGCCGACCGGTTGAAAGCTGCAACGTTTCGGCTGATCGACGCCTCCAGTAAGCCGGTGACATGACCTGGCCCACCGCCGCGGTCACCGTCACCGCGCCGCCAATGTGGCCGGCGGTGTCGCTGGCGGTGGGCAGCGTCGGTCTGCTATTGGCGGGCGTTCCGCACTATGTGGGGCTTATCGGTGCCGCGGCAGGAGGATTCGGCGTAGCCGCCGGAATGGTGGGCGTGTTGCTTCGCGGGCATCGCCGCCCGGCCTTGGCGGTGTCGGGGATTACGGTGTCGGTACTGGCGGTCCTGAGTGCTGGCGTCATGACGTTCGTCTACGCCGATCTGGGCGAGCGGGCCGGGCGGTCGACAACCGACACCACCAGCACCCAGACCGTGCTGCGTCACGAACTCGGTGTGCAGATCGGGACTTTCAGCTACCAGCCCAGCCCCAAGAGCACCATCGTCGCGGCCACCACATCGGTGCCGGGAGGAAAGCTCATGGTGACATTGACCAACAAACTCGCCGTGCCGCGAGCGTTCTACGTCACCATCGCGGCTTTTGAAAACAAGGGCGTCCAGATCACTTCCTTCACCGTGGACGCGACCCTGGATGCGGATGCCACGCGCCAAGTCAATGCGGCCGATCGGATGACGGCTTCGGAAAAGACGGCCGAGCGGCTGACGACCGCAACGTTCACGGTCCTCGCCGCGTCCAGCGCCGCCGTGGAGAAGCCATGACCGCTGGTGCAGGGGGGCGGCCACCGGGCCCGATCTGGCCGGTGGTGGCCCCGGTGGTCGGGGTGTGCGGCCTGATGCCTGCGGCGGTGCCCTATCCGGGGGTGCTGGCCGGGATTGCGGCCGGTGTCGTGGGGATCGGTGCCGGTGTGGTCGGGGTCATCGCGGCCCGACGGAGGGCCGCGCGCTGGGCGGCGATGTCGGGAATCGTGGTGTCGGTGCTGGCGATCGCGGCCGGCGTTGCGCTGGTGTTCGTCCACCCGAACCCCGCCACCGCCGGGGGCGGTGCAGACCGGGACACCGCCGAGGTATTGCGCAACGAACTCGACGTGGTCATCGGACACTTCGCGCCAGGCGACGCCGACAGCAAGCGTGGACGCGTGCCGGTGACGCTCACCAACAGAACCGCCAAAACGAGCGAATTCGCCGTCGCCATTGCAGCTTTCGGCGCCGACGGTCATCAGATCGACTGCGACACCGCCCGCGTGACGCTGGCCGCGCGATCCAGCGAGGACCAGGACATATTCACGTTCAGTCCCGCGGATCGGATACAAGCAGCAACGTTTCGGGTCATCGCCGTCCACAAGGTCACCGGGTGGGTCCGGTGATCCACGACTACCCGTACTGCGACGATGAGCTCGCCGAGCCCCCTCTGCGGCGGCCGAAGTCCTGGCGCCGAGGATGGACAGCCCTGTCGCTGCTCTGCGGGCTGGGCGCAGCGGCACTGGCATTACTGCCCGTTGGCCCGGTCGGGGCCGTGATCGGCGGGGCCGGGATCGCCGCCGGTGCTCTGGCGCTGCTGCGCGGCGGTCGGGTCTTCGCCGTCACCGGCACCGTGATTTCGTCCCTCGCGGTCGCGGTGACGTTGTTGATGACCATCGCCGAGTTGCCGGGGCCCGGCAACCCCGCGCACGCCCCGCCGGCGGCCGTGAGCACCAATGTCGAGAAGGTGCTCGCCGACGAATTGACGGTGGAGTTCGGAAGTTTCACGTCCAACTCGCTGTGGCCCGAGGTGGGCGTGACGTTGACCAACAAACTTGACGTGGTGCGCCAATGCAAGATCGAGGTCGGCGCGTTCGATGGGCCCCGCGCACAGCTCAATTCCGCCCGGGTCAACCAGGAATCCTCTCCCTATGACGGGGTAGTGCTGGACGCTCACGCCACCGCGGAGGCCACCGCCGAATTCATGGTCGGCTATGACGACCGCGCGGCTCAGTCCTACCAGTCCGCGGCCTTCCGTGTCATCTCCGTCGCCTGCGGTCCCTTCGACTACTAGTGAGTGAGCCACGCAGATGATGCTGCATCCCGTCAGTCCCGCCGTCGCGCCGGCCGTGGGCGCCCGCTGGCCGATCGTGGCGTGTGCCGCCGGCCTGCT
>PPEA01000791.1 GCA_002967005.1 Mycobacterium talmoniae | reverse complement strand
GGGCCGCGCTGCCGGCGTGGCGCATCGACCCGCCGGCGCCGGCCGACGAGCTGCTCGGCTACTACCACGAAGCGGAGGCGGCCACCGGGGTCGGCTGGAACTACCTGGCGGCGATCAACTTCATCGAAACCACCTTCGGCCGGGTCGTCGGCGCCAGCAGCGCCGATGCGCGCGGCCCCATGCAGTTTCTGCCGGCGACGTTCGCGCGATATGGCGACGGCGGCGACATCTTCGCCCCGCACGACGCCATCCTGGCCGCCGGGCGCCTGTTGGCCGCCAACGGTTTCGCCGCCAACCCCGACCGGGCCGTCTTCGCCTACAACCACTCCGCGAAGTACGTGCGCGCGGTCGACGACTACGCCGCCGTGCTGGGCGCCGATCCGGCCGCGTTCGCCGGCTACTACCGCTGGGATGTGTACTGCCACACCACGGCCGGGGACGTGCTGCTGCCGATCGGGTACGCGGCCGACGCACCGATCCCGGTGGGTGAGTACCTGGCGAACCACCCGCAGTGAGGATGCGCGGGGTGCATCGATCGCGATGACATGATGCGAGCTGTCCCACGGCGATCGGGAGGACCACCGGATGACACGCACCGTCGAGGAACGCCTGGCGGCACTCGAGCAGATCGAGGCGATCAAGGCGCTCAAACACCGCTACTTTCGCGCCTGCGACGCCAAAGATCCCGACACCATGCGGTCGTGTTTCATCGCCGACGGCGCCGACATCGACTACGGCCCGCTGGGCGACTTCGCCGACGCCAACCACCTGGCCGCGGTGTTCCGGCGCATCGCGCTGCACACCGTGGACGGTCGCCCGGTGATCCTGGACATGCACCACGGCATGCACCCGGACATCACCCTGACCGGGCCGGATCGCGCGACCGGGCGGTGGACGCTGAAGTTTCGGCAGCTCAACCTGATCGAGCGCACCGAGCGGCTGCTCACCGGCGACTACGACGACGACTACGTGCTGTGCGACGGCGCCTGGAAGATGGCGCGCAGCCAGTTCCGGCAGCACTGGTCGCTCACCCGCCCGCTGGGGCCCGACGCGGTCGTGGAGTGCTGAGGTGACCCGGGTCGCGCTGGTCACCGGCGCCAGCCGCAGCGTCGGCAAGGGCATCGCGGTGGCGTTGGGTACCGACGGCTGGACCGTCTACGTCACCGCCCGCGGCGACGTCGGGGTCGGCGGGCCCGCTGGACGCCACCGCCGCCGCAGTCACCGCGCGCGGCGGAAAAGGGATCGCGGTGCGCTGCGATCACCGCGACGACGATCAGATCGCCGCCCTGTTCGCCCGCATCGCCGCCGAGCAGGGCCGGCTGGACCTGCTGGTCAACAACGTGTGGGCCGCGCCCAAGGGGTTCGCCGGGTTCACCGACCCGTTCTGGAAACGCCCGATCAGCGACTGGGATTCGCTGATCGGGGTGGGGTTGCGGGCCCACTATGTGGCGTCGGTGCACGCCGCGCAACTGATGGTGCCGGCCGGGTCGGGCCTGATCGTGAACATCTCGTCGTTCGGCACCCGCGGGCATCTGCATTCGGTGCTCTACGGCATGTCCAAGGCCGGGCTGGACAAGATGGCCGCCGACATGGCCGTCGATCTCGCCGGCACCGGGGTCAGCGCGCTGTCGCTGTGGCCCGGGTTGGTGAGAAACGAGGCGATGGTGGCGTCGGGGCTCACCGAGTTTCAGGGCTTCTCGCTGGCCAACGCCGAGACCCCGGAGTTCATCGGCCGGGTGATCGTCGCGCTGGCAGGCGACCCGCAGGTCGGGGCGCGCAGCGGGCACACGCTGATCACCGCCGAAACCGCGCTGGAGTACGGCGTCACCGACGTGGCGGGTAACCAACCCGACTCGCATCGGGACCTGTTCGGCGGCGGCCCGCTGTACTGAACGCCGAAGTGAGGGGCCCGTCATCGGCCGCGATCGGTCCCTTGCTGTCCGGCGGCCCGTTGGTGTGAACCAGGACTGCTTACTGTCGCCGGATCCCCGACCGCAGCCCAACGCCCCGTAGCCTGAACAGCGTGCGCCTCTCACCAGCCGCGACCGTCGCCCTCGACGGCTGCTTCGCCCGCGAATTCCCGGAGCTGGCGGTGCCGTGGCAGGCCGAGACGCCACCAGACCCGCATCTGCTGGTGCTCAACGAGCCGCTGGCCACCGAGTTAGGCATGGACCCGGAGTGGCTGCGCAGCCCGGAAGGCCTCGGCCTGCTGGTCGGCACGGCCGTTGCCGACGACGCCACCCCGGTCGCGCAGGCCTACGCCGGACACCAGTTCGGCAACTACGTTCCGGTGCTCGGCGACGGCCGAGCGCTCCTGCTCGGCGAACTGGGCGCAGAAAGCCGCCGCGATCTGGCGCTCAAAGGTTCCGGGCGCACCCCGTTCGCCCGTGGCGGTGACGGCCTGGCGGTGGTGGGGCCTATGCTGCGCGAATACCTCGCCAGCGAAGCCATGCACGCGCTGGGCATCCCCACCACCCGCTCGCTGGCGTGGTGG
>PPEA01000790.1 GCA_002967005.1 Mycobacterium talmoniae | reverse complement strand
GCGTCGAGGGCTTCGGCCAGCAACTGCTCACCGCGGTGGCTGGACCCGTCGGCGGCGACCAGGGGCACCGGGTCGCCGACCCGCTCGACGAACCCGCGCAGCACCAGCCCGGGTTCGGTGAGGTTCGGGTTGTCTTCGGGCACGCCGACTTCGGGCGCCCGGCGGTCGAACAGCGTCAACACCGAGCGCCGCGCTAGCGGCGGGTGGCCGCCCGGGCGGCCACCAGGTTGGTGGTGCCGGTCGACAGGCCGAGCGAGTCGGTCATTGCGCACTCCCGTGGTTGGCTGGCGGTCGGGGCGACCGATGCCCCACCTTAACGAGGGGACGGGCCGCGGTCATCAACCGTTGTTGACCGGGCGTGTGCGCACCACCAGCGGCCGCCCCCCGAGCGCGGCCCGCTGGTGGGTAGGGAGTCGGGTTACATGCCGAAGAGCAGCCCGAGGGTGTTGAGCAGCACCATCAGGCCCTGGTCGAACACGCCCTCGAAGCCGGCGGTCAGACCGCTGTTGAAGACGTTGGGCAGCAGTTCGGCGGCGCCGTTGAAGCCGAGCGTGAGGCTGCCGTTGAAGATGGCCGAGAAGGCGTCATCGGCTCGGTCGAGCGCCCCGCCGAACAGCATGGCGTTGACGGTGTTCTCCACCACGCCCACGCCCATGTTGAAGACATTGAAGCCGCGGTTGATGATGCCGTTGAGGGCGCTGTCGGAGCCGAACAGCAATTGCTGGATCCACAGCTCGGCGCCGGTGAGGCCATTGTTGAAGCCGAGTTCGGCGTCGACGAGGTTCTGGTTGAACGCGATCTGCGCGGACTCGATGGCCGCGGTGAAGCTGCTCGCGACCGACAGCGGGTCCGCGCCGGACGCCGCGTCGACAACGGTGCCGCCGAACCCCGCACCGAGCAGGCTTTCCATGTCGGCCACGGCACCGGACACCACCGCGCCGAAGTCGCCCACGTCGAGTCCGGTGAGCTGAATCTCGGGTATTGGGAGCTCAGCGAGGGCCGGGCCGGCCGGCGTGACGGCGATCAGGCCGGCGGCGGCGAGGGCGATGCCGGCGGTGGCGAAGGGACGAGCGGCGAGTTGCATGGCCATCTCCTTTGGCGGGTGTCAAGACTGACGTACCGGAGATTACCTGAGTAAAAACTGAGAAACAACCAAATAAACGGAATAAGTCGCTCTTAATAGGACCTAGCGGGCTCTTTGGGGAATCACCGCGGCGTTTACAGGGGTGCGGGCACGCCGGAAGTCAGGGGATCTCCACGTTTTCCCTGAGACAAAGCTGAGTCAGCTCAGGTATTCCTGAGGTGCCCGACGGCGGGTGGTCGAGGCGCTCAGTTCCCCGGCGAATTGATGGCGGTCGGTACCGGCAGCGTGATCTGCGAGGGCATATGCGGGAGCTGGAAGGCACCCGGCGTGCTGGTGCTCGTGGTGGTCGGCGCGGTGGTGGTGTCCGACGTGCTGCTGGTGGTGTCCGAGGTCGTGGTGGTGTCGGACGTGGTGGTGTCCGTCGTCGTCGTGGTCGTTTCCGTGGTGGTGGTCGTGGTCGTCGTCGTGGTGGTCGTCGGCGCGGGGGCCACCGGCGCGGTGGTGCTGGTCGGTGCGGTGCTCGTCGTCGTGGTGGTGGTCGAGGAGGTGGTGGTGGATGTGGAGCCGCCGGTGTCGCGGCTCATCAACTGCACGATCCCCCAGACCACCGCCCCGAGCAGCAGGGTGACCAGCACGCCCCAGCCCATCAATACCGCGGGCTTGAGGTACCAGGGGGTGCGTGGAACTTCGGGGGGCGGTTCTGCGCTGGGCGCGCGGTAGTCGTCGGCCGGCGTGCCGTAGCCGTACTGCTCCTCCGGCCCGATCCCGTAGTTGGCGTACCTGGTCGGCTCGTTACTCGGGTCGTCGGGAGGTCCGTAGCGCTCCACGGATCGATGGTAGGGCCGCCCGTCGCGCAAACCCCGATGCGACACGGGCGCCGAGATGGCGCCGCCGCGCTTAGTGGTGCGGCGGCAGCGTGATCACCGTCGGCACCTCGGGCGCGTGCGGGATCGGCGGAATCGTGACAACCGACGGAATGTGCGGAAGGTGGTGTCCGGGCTCGCTGCTCGGCGGGCTTGCGGCGCGGTGGGGCGCCCGCCCTGGTCGGGCGGACTCGGCGGCGGGGCCTCTTCGCTGCTCTCCGCCGACGTGGTCGTCGTTGTCGTGGTCGCGCTGCTCGTGGTGGTCGACGTGGTCGTGGTCGTCGACGTCGTGCTGCTGCTCGGCGTGCTGGGGGCGGGCCCGCTGGCCGTCAGCTGAATGATGCCGTAGACCACCACCGCGAGCAGGATCACGACCAGCACCAGCCAGCCGATTAGCGCCGCGGGCTTGCGGTACCACGGGGTCTGCGGGGGCTGGCCGGAGTCGCCGGCCGCCAGCGGGTCGGTGGTCTCCGGCTGGCCGGGAGCTTGCGAGTAATCCGGGGGGCCGGGCGGCTGCTGGCCGTAGCCGCCGGGCGGTTGCTGCTGGCCG
>PPEA01000079.1 GCA_002967005.1 Mycobacterium talmoniae | reverse complement strand
CAACCTGGCCGCGGTGCGACCGCGATCGCTGGCCCGGGATCGCGGCGGGCCGCGGCTCGCGTTCCAGCTGCTGATCTACCCCGTCGTCGACCAGCGCCGCAAAACCTCGACGGGCAGCCCGCACACCGCCAGCGGCGTGCTCACCGCCGAGCACATGCAGTGGTTCACCCAGCAATACCTGGGACCCGACGGGGACCGCAGCGATGTGCGGGCCTCACCGATCCTGGGCGAGATGGCCGGGCTGCCGCCCGCGCACATCGTCACCGGCGGGCTGGATCCGCTGTGCGAAGAGGGCGAACAGTACGCGCAGCGGCTGCGCGCGGCCGGGGTCCCGGCCACCGTCGCCCGCTACGAGCGCGGCTTTCACGGCTTTTTCAACCTCGCCGATCACCTGCCGGCCGCCCGGCAAGCCAGCGACGACGTGTGCGCGGTGCTGCGCGACGCGTTGAGAGGAGAACGTCCATGCAGCTAAACGGAACCCGGGCGCTGATCACCGGCGCCAGCCGCGGATTGGGGAAAAGCCTCGCCGAGGTGCTCGCCGCCCGCGGCGCCACCGTCGCGCTGGTGGCGCGCAACCGCGACGACCTGGAGATCCTGGCCAAAGAACTCGACGGCCGGGCCTATCCCACCGACCTGGCCGACCCCGACGCGGTCGAGGCGCTGATCGAACGGGTGGAGGCCGACGGCCCGGTGGATGTGTTGATCAACAACGCCGGCATCGACCGGGTGGGCCGCTTCGCCGACACCAGCGCCGCGCAGGTGCGCGACCTGTTGCAGGTCAACCTGGCCGCGCCGATGGAGCTGTGCCGCCAGGTGATGCCGCGGATGCTGCGGCGGGGCCGCGGCCACATCGTCAACGTCTCGTCGTTCGGGGCGATCTCGACCGGGCCGGGCGTGACGTTGTACGGCGCCTCCAAGGCGGGGCTGAGCCATTTCACCGCCGGGATCCGCTCCGAGCTGCGCGGCACGCCGGTGGGCACCACGCTGGCCCAGCTGGGCGAGGTCAAAACCGACATGATCGACCACATCCGGGAATTCGGCCCGGCCCGGCGCACCATCGAACGGTCGTTGCGCTGGCGGATGCTGCCCGCGGAGGCGCTGGACCCCGGCGCCGTCGCCGCGGCGATCGCCGACGCCGTCGAGCGCAACCGGCGCCACGTGATCCTGCCGCGACGCATCACGCCGATGGCCAAGTTCACCGAGTTCCCGCGCCGGGTGTCGGAAATCATGCTGACCGGGATCGAACGGTGAAGGCGATGAAGAGCGCGGGCTCGATTCGGCTGTTGCAGTCGGCCCGGCACGGCGGGTACGAGGCGCATCCGCGCGAGTGGGCCGAGACCGTGATGGCCACCGCGGCGCTGGACCCGTCGGCGGGCTGGGTCACCGGTGTGGTCGGCGTGCACCCCTACCAACTCGCCTACGCCGACCCGCGGGTCGGCGAGGAAGTGTGGGCCGAGGACATCGACACCTGGATGGCGTCGCCGTACGCGCCGCAAGGAGTGGCCAAGCCCGTCGACGGCGGCTACCTGTTCAACGGGCGCTGGCAGTTCAGCTCCGGCACCGACCACTGCAACTGGATCATTCTCGGCGCGATGCTCGGTGACGCGCAGGGCGCACCGGTGATGCCGCCGCAGATGCTGCACATGATCTTGCCGCGCAAGGATTACGAGATCGTCGACGACTCGTGGGATGTGGTGGGGCTCCGGGGAACCGGCTCCAAGGATGTCATCGTCCGCGACGCGTTCGTCCCGACCTACCGGACGATGGACGCGACCAAGGTGATGGACGGCACCGCCCAGCGGGAAGCCGGGATGACCAAGCCGCTGTACCTGATGCCGTGGTCGACGATGTTCCCGCTGGGCATCTCCGCGGCGACCGTCGGGATCGCCGAGGGCGCGCTGGCCGCCCACCTGGACTACCAGCGGGAACGCGTCGGCGCCACCGGGACCGCGATCAAGGACGACCCCTACGTCATGTACGCCGTCGGCGAGGCGGCCGCCGACATCAACGCCGCCCGCCAAGAGCTGCTGGCCAACGTGGACCGCATTTACGACATCGTGGCGGCGGGCAAGGAGGTGTCGTTCGCGGACCGCGCGGCCGGTCGCCGCACCCAGGTGCGCGCTGTGTGGCGCGCGGTGTCGGCGGTCGACGAGATCTTCGCCCGCTCGGGCGGCAACGCGGCCCGTATGGACAAACCGTTGCAACGGTATTGGCGCGACGTGCACGTCGGCCACCTGCACGCGATTCACGTGCCCGGCACCATCTACCACGCGTCGGCGCTGAGCTCGCTGGGTATCGATCCGCCCGAGGCCCGCTGCGGGCGTTGATCTAAAACGTTGGTGGGGCGTACGCGGCGCGACTGGGAATCTGGCGACGCGACACGCCGCTGGGCCGTCGTCAGATTCCCACTCGGCCCGAGCGGACGGTCACCCGCGCGCCGGCGCCAACCGTTTGAGCGCCAGCCCGCCTTCGAACGGCCGGTAGCCGAACGCGCCGGGGGCGCGATAACCGGTGTCCCCCAACGGCGTGTGCACCTCGGCGACACTCGGCCCGATCTTGGCGGCGACCGGCGCCAACGCCTCGAGGTCGAACCGGTACAGCCGACCCGCGTTGCCGCCCAGGATCTTGCGGCACTCGTCTTCCGACCGGTCGTGCAGGGCCCAGCGGATGGCCAGCTTGGACTGGGGCGCGAAGCCCTCCTCGTGCGGATAGTCGCTGCCCCACATGATGTGGTCGGCCCCCAGGAAATCGATCATCGTCGCGTCGTAGGGCGCCAGTTCGCTGGCCAGGTAGCAGTTCCGTTGGGCGTATTCGCTCGGGCTCAGGGTCAGCGCGTCGACCGACGACCCGCCGAACATGCCGTAGGTGCGGTTGTGCGCCTCGGACTTCATGGTGGGCACCATGGCGTCGAGGACGGCCAGCTGCTGTGGCACCCACAGCGTGCCCTGCTCGGTCGGCACGAACCGCAGCGTCGGATGACGCTCGAACACGCCGGCCAGGATCAGGTGCCCCAGGGTGCGCTGCGCCCACAGCGCCATCTCGGTGACCAACACCGCGTTGGAGGCCGGCTGGTCCATCGGCATCTCCGGGCTGCCGGCGCCGGCGTGCTGCACCACGGTCAGGTCCAGCTCCGCGCACAGCGCCCAGATCGGTTCGTAGCGGGTGTGGAACAGCGGCGCGACGTGCGGGTCGCCCGGCGACACCGGCGGGATGAGCACGCCCCCGAAGCAGGCCTGTTCGGCACCCCAGCGGATCTCGTCGCACGCCCGCTCGACGTCGTTGGGAAAGACCTGGATCAGCCCGCGGCGCCGGGTTGGGGCCAGCGCACAGAAGTCGACCTGCCATCGGTTGTGGGCCTGCACACCCGCCCACCGCTGTTCGAACTCGTCGCGGGTGCGAGGCAGGCTGATGGTGATGTTGGGGGTGGTCGGGAAGAACGGCGGAACGGTGTTGGGCAGCAGCACCTCGCCGGCCACCCCGTCGGCGTCCATGTCCGCGATCCGCAGCTGGTGGTCCCAGTTGCGGGCGGCGGTGGCGACGATCAGGTCATCGAACGGGCTGGTGTAGGCCTGGGCCCAGGCGTCGAACTCGTCGTGCAGTGCCGCCGGTAGATACGGCTTGTAGTCATACAGATCGGCCCCGGCGTGGGTGTCGGTCGAGATGACGACGTAGCGATCGATCGTGTCCCATTGAGCCATGGTGTCCTCCGCTTCGGTGTTATTAAACGTAGCCTCGCAACTGGTCTCATGACCGCAAGACCGTCATCTCACTGAGCGAAACACGGCATGGTGGAGATATGGACATCGGATTTATCGGCCTGGGCAATATGGGGGCGCCCATGGCCACCAACCTGCTGCGCGCCGGTCACCGCGTCACCGCCTACAACCGGTCCCGCGCTAAAGCCGAGCCGGTGGCGGACCAAGGCGCCCGGGTGGTCGACACCGTCGCGGAGGCCTGCCGGGGCGACGCGGTGCTGACGATGCTGGCCAACGACGACGCCGTCGAGCAGGTCACGTTCGGCGGGCACGGCGTCCTGGCGTCGCTGCCGCCGGGCGCCACCCACATCTCCTGCAGCACCATCAGCGTGGATCTGGCCCAACGGCTGACCGCCGCGCACGCCGACGCCGGGCAGCACTACGTGGCGGCGCCGGTGTTCGGCCGGCCCGAGGCCGCCGCCGCCGCACAGCTTTTCGTGGTCGCCGCGGGCGCACCGGCGGTGCTGGAGCCGTTGACCGCGCTGTTCGACGCGATCGGTCAGCGCACCTTCGTGGTGTCCGAGCAGCCACACGCCGCCAACCTGGTGAAGCTGTCCGGCAACTTCCTGCTCGCCACCGTCATCGAGTCGCTCGGCGAGGCCATCGCGTTGGTCGACAAGGCGGGGGTGGACCGGCTGGCCTACGTCGACATCCTCACCGCGACGCTGTTCGACGCGCCCGCCTACCACACCTACGGCGGGCTGATCGCCCGCCAACAATTCCAGCCGGCCGGGTTCGCGGCGACGCTGGGCCTCAAGGATGTCCGGTTGGCGCTGGAGGCCGCCGAGGAATTGCGGGTGCCGCTGCCGCTGGGCAGCCTGCTGCGCGACCGCTTCCTGACGCTGCTGGCCAACGGCGGCGGGCAGCTGGACTGGTCGGCCCTCGCCACCCTGGCCGCCCGGGATGCCGGGCTAGCCGCGCACCACCCCGCGTAACCCGTCGGCCCCGAACACCGGCTCCAGCATCGCGGAAAAGTCCGGGCCGCGGCGCAGCATCTGGCCGCCGTCGACGTTGATGACCTGCCCGGTGATCCAGCTGGACGCATCGCTGAGCAAAAACAGCGCCAGGTTGGCGATGTCGTCGACCTCACCGATCCGCGGCAGCGGGGTGCAGACCCGGTAGTCCTCGCTGAGCTCCGGCGATTCCATGATCGGCGCCACCAGGTCGGTGCGGGTCAGGCCCGGGCGAATGCTGTTGACCCGCACCCATGAAGCGCCCAGCTCGTCGGCGGCCAGCCGCATCATGTGGTCGACTGCGGACTTGGTCACCCCGTAGGCACCGAACCAGCGGTGGGTGTTGCTCGCCGCGATCGACGAGATCCCGACGAACGAGCCGCCGCCACCGCGGACCAGTTCGCAACCGGCGTGCTTGAGCACGTACATGGTGCCGTTGATGTTGAGGTCGACGGTGCGCCGCCAGGCGTTGGAGTCGATTTGGGTGATCGGCCCGATGGTCTCCGAGCCGCCCGCGCAGTGCACCACCCCGTGCAGCCGGTCATGCCAGGCGGTGACCGCGTCGACGGCCGCCGCGGCCTCGTCCTCGTGCGGTGACGTCGGCGCGCAGATAGCCGGATCGCCCCGCCGTCGAGGGCTTCGATCTCGCGGGCGGCGGCCAGCAGTTTCTCGGCGTTGCGGCCGACGATCATCACGTTGGCGCCGGCTTCCACCAGCGCGGCCGCGACCGCCTTGCCGATGCCGCTGCCGCCGCCGGTGACCAGGTAGGTCCGGTCCTCGAACGAAAGCTCCACGCTAACCCCTTACGGCGTGTCGGGCCGGGCCGGCTGGGCGGGTTTGGCGGTCCGCCAGTCCTCGACGTCGGGCGGCAAGCCGACCGGGAATCGGTTCTCGTTGTGGGCCGCCCAGTGCGCATGCCCGAGTTCGTGGATGTGGAATCCGTGCCGCAGCGCCTCGGTGAACCCCATCGCGTCGGCGGCGGCGTTGACCGAGTCCTTGATCAGCAGCGCCGCCATGGTGGGCCGCTCGGCGATGCGCCGCGCGAACGCCAGGGTCTTGTCCTCCAGTTCGTCGCGGGGAAAGACCTTGGACACCATGCCCAGCCGGTAGGCCTCCTCGGCGTCGAGGTAATCCCCGGTCAACAGCAGCTCTTTGGCCTTGCGCGGCCCGAATTCCCAAGGATGTGCATAGTATTCGACGCCCGGCATCCCCATCCGCACCCCAACCACATCGGAGAACTTGGCGTTGTCGGCGGCCACGATCAGGTCGCAGGCCCAGATCAGCATCAGCCCCGCCGAGATCGCGTTGCCCTGCACCGAGGCGATGGTGATCTTGCGCAGGTCGCGCCACCGGCGGGTGTTCTCGAAGTAGAAGTGCCACTCCTGCAGATAGGTCTTCTCCGCGACGCCGTCCCGGGTGGCGCCGTGCGACCGGAACGTCGGGTGCTGCGCCGGGCCGGGCTGGCGCTCCAGCAACGCCTCCTCGGAGCCCAGGTCGTGGCCGGCGGAGAAGTTCTTGCCGCGGGCCGCCAGGATCACCACCCGCACGTCGTCGTCGGCCTCGGCGCGGCAAAACGCCTCGTCGAGCTGGACCAGCAAGGTGCGGTTCTGCGCGTTGTGCGCGTCGGGTCGGTTCAACCAGATCCGGGCGATCCGGCCGTCGTCGAGGGTTTCGTATGTCACCAGGTCAGCCGTGCTGCTGCCGGCCTGTTCCGCTGTTGCCATGGGTGCCCACCTCGCTCGTGATCGATCGCCTCTGATGTTTGCACATTACGGGCAGCGTGTAATGCCGCACCCACCCCGGTGCCGCGCAACTCGTCGCCCCCGCCGCGTTTCGCATACAGTGAGGTCATGCCTGCTAAATCTGACCCCGCCGAAATCGGCGACGTGGAACCGCTGGCCGACAGTACGGCAAACCAGGCCAGGCGGGTGGTCGCCGCATACGCCACCGACGCGACGAGTGCCGGGTGTTTCTGTCCATGCTCGGTATTGGGCCGTCCAAAAGCGAGACGTAAATGGCCCCGCCCGGGGATTCCGACTTCGTCGTGGTCGCCAACCGGCTGCCCATCGACATGGAGCGGCTGCCCGACGGCACCACCACCTTCAAGCGCAGCCCGGGCGGTCTGGTCACCGCGTTAGAGCCGCTGCTGCGCCGCCGCCGCGGCGCCTGGATCGGCTGGCCGGGCATCGTCGACGGCGACGAAGAACCCCTCGTCGACGAGGAGCTACACCTTCATCCGGTGCGGCTGTCCGCCGACGACGTCGCCGAATACTACGAAGGCTTCTCCAACGCCACCCTGTGGCCGCTGTACCACGACGTCATCGTCAAACCGATCTACCACCGCGAATGGTGGGACCGCTACGTCGACGTCAACCGCCGGTTCGCCGCGGCCACCTCACGCGCCGCCGCGACCGGCGCGACGGTGTGGGTGCAGGACTACCAGCTGCAGCTGGTGCCGGCGATGCTGCGCGAGCTGCGGCCCGACCTGACCATCGGCTTCTTCCTGCATATCCCGTTCCCGCCGGTGGAGCTGTTTATGCAGCTGCCGTGGCGCACCGAGATCATCGAGGGCCTGCTCGGCGCCGACCTGGTCGGGTTCCACCTGGCCGGCGGGGCGCAGAATTTCCTGTACCTGTCCCGGCGGCTGGTCGGCGCGAACACCTCCCGCGGGCTGGTCGGGGTGCGGTCCCGGTTCGGCGAGGTGGACCTGGGCCAGCGCACCGTGCGGGTGGGCGCCTTCCCGATCTCCATCGACTCCGGCGACCTGGACCGCAAGGCCCGCGGTCGCGGCATTCGGCGACGCGCCAAGGAGATCCGCGCCGAACTCGGCGACCCGCGCACCATCCTGCTCGGCGTGGACCGGTTGGACTACACCAAGGGCATCGACGTGCGGCTGAAAGCGTTCGCCGAGCTGCTCGCCGCGGGCCGGGTCAAACGCGAGGACACCGTGTTCATCCAGCTGGCCACCCCCAGCCGCGAGCGGGTGGAAAGCTACCAGTTGCTGCGCAACGACATTGAACGCCAGGTCGGTCACATCAACGGCGAATACGGTGAGGTCGGCCATCCGGTGGTGGACTACCTGCACCGGCCGATTCCCCGCGACGAGCTCATCGCGTTCTTCGTGGCCGCCGACGTCATGCTGGTCACCCCGCTGCGCGACGGAATGAACCTGGTGGCCAAGGAGTACGTCGCCTGCCGCAGCGACCTCGGCGGCGCGTTGGTGCTTTCCGAGTTCACCGGCGCCGCAGCCGAACTGCGGCAGGCCTATCTGGTCAACCCGCACGACACCGAGGGGGTCAAGGACGCCATCGAGGCGGCGATCAACCAGACCACCGAGGAGGGCCGGCGCCGGATGCGCGCGCTGCGCCGCCAAGTGCTGGCCCACGACGTGGACCGCTGGGCGCGTTCCTTTTTGGACGCGCTCAGGAGCACAGATGCTGCGGATTATCCTGACAGTTCAGCGGGTAGCGACTGACCGGGTTGGGCAGCGGTGCAACAAAGGTCAGGGTGAACGGGTGCCGGGCGATGGCCGGCCGGGAGCCGCACACCTCGTTGTGGGCGGAGCTGTAGGTCCCGTTGAGCGAATCATCGAACGAATAGGTTTCCGTGGTCGGGGCGGTACTGCCGTCCGGGCACGAAAACCCGTGCGGGGCCGTGGTCGAGTATGTCCACCGCCCGCCGACCAGCTGGAACGATCCGGTGTTGGCCGCGGTGCTGTTCACCTGCAACTTGCAGCCCACCGGCAGCTCCAGCGGGACCCGGCCGTCGCCGACAACGGGCACACACAGCGGCGTGATGGTCCAGGTTTGCGGCGCCACCCCGTCCTGGGTGTAGGTGTAGACACCTTCGATCACCTCGTCCGCCCGGGCCGGGATCGCCGACCCCAGCGACGCCAGGACGACCACCGCCGCTATGACAGCACGCCTCACCTCGCTCCTCCCGTCCCTCGACGTCAGATCGGCCTGATGTCGTTGATCAACCATTTGCCGCGGACCTTCGCGTAGTCCACCCGCACCCGACTGCCTTCATACAGCGGCTCGTTGGACTTCGAGCTCACCGTGCGGTTGACATACA
The DNA here is from genome assembly GCA_002967005.1 of Mycobacterium talmoniae. Taxonomy (GTDB): domain Bacteria; phylum Actinomycetota; class Actinomycetes; order Mycobacteriales; family Mycobacteriaceae; genus Mycobacterium; species Mycobacterium talmoniae. The sequence goes on along the minus strand of PPEA01000079.1, from coordinate 867 downwards.
CCAGCACCGAACCCGATATGCGTTGCGCCGCCATGACTCCCACCCCCACCACGGTGACCTGGCTGATCACCTGTCCGCTGCGGGCCTGCGGGATGATGGTGCTGGTGGCGCGGTCTTCGAAGATGCGCCGATAGTCGGGGGTCAACAGCGGGTAGGCCTCGGTCAGGCTGGTCTCCACCGTCTGATAGTCGTAGCCCAACACCTTGGGGATCTCATCTTTAGCCAGCGGCACCAGTTCGTCGCGAGTGGTCTGCTCACCGTGCCGCTCCACCCGGTACCAGTACAGCCAGCCACCCGCCCCGGCCAGCGCGACGAAGGCGGCCGCGAGGAACCCGGCCAACCCGGAAACCAGCCACCGCACTAGTTCCCCCCGTTGGGGTACATCAGGTCATACACGCTCATGTGCTCGTCGCTGTCCTCGTGCACGATGACCCGCAGCCGGTACGGGGTCGACGGCTGGTTGTTGCCTTCCGCGTCGCTCGGGGTGACCCGAATGGCCACCAGCACCGACGCGTTATCCCTGACCTCGTCGACCCCTTCGAGGGCCGCGCCATTGACCACGGCCTCGGAGTCGGCGCCGGTCGCGCGCAGAAACGCGGCCAGGTTGGCCACGTTGTCGCCCTGGCTGAGTTTGTCATGCAGCGGTCCACTGGTGCCGTCGACAAACCGCTTCACGCTCTCGTCGAGATTCTGCTGGGTGAAGGTGAACATGTTGACCATGGTCTGCGAGGCGGTATCGACAAACCGCTGGCTCCGTGCCGCCGCGGCGTCCCCCTGCCGCTGCTGAACCGCCAACACCGCGACCAGGGACCCCAGCGCGAGCAGCACGACCAACCCCGCCACCAGCGCGAGCACCCCGACCAGCCG
>PPEA01000789.1 GCA_002967005.1 Mycobacterium talmoniae | reverse complement strand
CGAGGATATGGACGCGGCCATCGGCGCGGCGCGGCGCGCGTTCGACGACACCGACTGGTCGACGAACCGGGGGCTGCGCCAACGGTGCCTGACCCAGCTGCAATCGGCGCTGGAGGCCGAGCGGGAGGCGCTGCGCGAGGAACTGATCGCCGAGGTGGGCTGCCCGGTGATGACGACCCAACTCGCGCAACTGGATTGGCCGCTGGCCGCGGCGTTGCAGTACCCCGCCGAGCTGATCGAGACGTTCGAGTGGGAGCGCGCCCTGGACGCCGACCCGCTCTTCGGTGAGCGCAATGTGCGCACCGTGGTCAAGGAACCGGTCGGGGTGGTCGCCGCCATCACGCCGTCGAACTTCCCCATCGAGGTCATCCTCAATAAGCTGGGGCCCGCGCTGGCGGCCGGCAACAGCGTTGTGCTCAAACCCGATCCGAACACGCCCTGGAACGCCACCCGGCTGGGACGGCTGATCGCCGAGCACACCGACATCCCGCCCGGGGTGGTCAATGTGGTGCCGACCCCGTCCAACGAGGTCGCCGGACGGCTGGCCACCGACCCGCGCGTCGACATGATCTCGTTCACCGGATCGACCGCGGTCGGAAAGCTGCTGCTGCGCCACGGCGCCGACACCATGAAGCGGACCTTCCTTGAGCTGGGCGGGAAGTCGGCGCTGATCGTGCTCGACGACGCCAACCCGGCCAAGATCATCCCGAGCGCGGTCGGGGTGTGCGTGCACGCCGGGCAGGCCTGCGCGGCCACCACCCGGCTGCTGGTGCACGAAGCGCTGTTCGACGACACCGTCGCCGCGGTCGCCGCCGCGTTTGAGGCGGTTTCGGTGGGCGATCCGGCGCTGCCGCAGACCCTGGTCGGCCCGGTGATCAACGCCCAACAAAAGCAGCGGGTGCTCGACGCCTGCGCGCAGGCCCGCGCAGAGGGCGCCGAAATCATCACCGGTGGTGGACCCTTCGACGACCTGCCGGCCTATCTGGCCGGCGGGCATTATGTGCAACCGACGGTGATCGTCGGTGTCGACAACGCCGCGGCCATCGCCCAGCAGGAGGTCTTCGGGCCGGTGCTGGTCATCGTGCCGTTCACCGATGACGATCAGGCGGTGCGGCTGGCCAACGACAGCGCCTACGGGTTGGCCGGCGCGGTGCTGTCGGCGTCGACGGACCGGGGGATGAGCGTCGCCCGCCGCATCCGCACCGGGGCGGTCGGGGTCAACGGCGGCATGTACTACGGTGCCGACGCGCCGTTCGGCGGCTACAAAAACAGCGGCATCGGCCGGCAGTGCGGCATCGAAGGTTTCCAGCAGTACCTGGAGTCCAAGACCATCGGCTACCGGAAACCGCGGGGGCGGTGAGGGAAAGGCGCGGTCAAGGGCGCAGTGCGGGCCGGGTCTGTTCCCCGACGGGTTCAACCGCCGACGAAGCGGAGCGGGTCGGGGCGGGCCGGGGGCGCACCGTGATCGGCCACCAGAACCAGCGGCCCAGCAGGGTGGCGATCGACGGCGTCAGAAACGACCGCACCACGAGCGTGTCGAACAGCAGGCCCAGGCCGATCGTCGTCCCCACCTGACCGATGATGCGCAGGTCGCTGACCGCCATCGAGGCCATGGTGAAGGCGAACACCAAGCCCGCGGCCGTCACCACGCTGCCGGTACCGCCCATCGCGCGGATGATGCCGGTCTTCAACCCGCCCGGTATCTCCTCCTTGAAGCGGGACACCAGCAGCAGGTTGTAGTCGGAGCCGACCGCCAGCAGGATGATCACCGACATGGCCAGCACCATCCAGTGCAGTTCGACGCCGAGCAGGTACTGCCAAATGAGGACCGACAGACCGAAGGATGAGCCCAGCGACAGCACCACGGTGCCCACGATGACCAGTGCGGCGACAACGCTTCTGGTGACCAGCAGCATGATCAGGAAGATCAGGCACAGCGACGCGATCGCGGCGATCAACAGGTCGTACTTGGATCCGTCCGCCATGTCCTTGAACGTCGCCGCGGTACCGCCCAAGGAGATCTCGGCGTCCTCGAGCGGCGTGCCCTTGACGGCCTCGATCGCCGCGTTCTTGATCGGCACCACATGCGAAAGCCCTTCGGGGCTGGCGGGATCACCCAGGTGGGAGATGATCATCCGGACCGCTTTGCCGTCCGGCGACAGGAACATCTTCAGGCCGCGCTTGAAGTCGGGGTTGTCGAAGACCTCCGGCGGCAGGTAGAAGGAGTCGTCGTTTTTGGCGGCGTCGAAGGCCTGCCCCATCGCCGTGGAATCCTTGCTCATCTCGTCCATTTGGTCGTACATGCCCGACATGGTGCTGTGCATGGTCTGCATCATCACTTGCATGTTGGACATGGTTTCGATCATCGGCCCGAATTGCGCGACCATCTGCGGCATCAGCGCATCCATCCGGTCCATGCTGCCGATCATGTGATCCATCGAGTCGGTCATCACATCGATCCCGTCGATGACGTCGAAGATCGACCGCAGCGACCAGCAGATCG
>PPEA01000788.1 GCA_002967005.1 Mycobacterium talmoniae | reverse complement strand
GTGATGACCGGCACCCCGAACTGCTGCGAGAGCCTGCTCGCGATGCCCGGGATATTCGCCCCACCGCCGACCGCGGCGACGGCCACCGATCGGCGCCACCCCGTTGCCGTCCAGGGCGCCTCGCATCGAGGCGAGGACATGTCCAGGGGCTGGCGGATCGCGTCGTCGAGGGTGGCCCGGGTCAGCGGGATCTCGCCGCGGAACCCGGACAGCTCGACACCCAGCCCGCTGGTGGTTTGCACCGAGAGCTGCTCTTTGGCCTGGCGGCATCGGGCCCGCAACCGGGCCAGCGACCCGATCGACGAGGTGGCCGAGACCCCGAACGAGCCGCTGGCGTTCAGCTCGGCCAGCACGTGGGTCAGCAACGCCTGGTCGATCTGCTCGCCGGAGAAGTCGGTGTGGCGCACCGTGACACCGATCGGCCGGTAGCCGTTGGCGGCGTCGGCCAGGGTGACGCTGCTGCCGGTGCCGCCGAAGTCGCACACCGCCACCACCCCACGGGCCGGCACCCCCGGGCTGGCCTGCAGCGCGGTCAGCGCCGCGGCCGCATCGGAGACCTGCAGCGGACCGCGCGACCATTCCGGCACCCGGCGCAGCGCCTGGCGCAGCGCGTCGGACGCCGCCGCCGACCAGTGCGCCGGGTGGGTCACCGCCACCGTGTCGGGCGGCGGGCGCCCCCCGGTCGCGGCGTAGCCGAGCGCACGCAGCCCGTCGGCCAGCAGATCCTGGGCCCGGTGCACCGACCCGTCGGTGGCCACCACCCCGGCCGGGTCGCCCACCCGGTTCACGAAATCGGTGATTACCAAACCTGGCTCGGCCAGGCCGGGGTTTTCGGCCGGCACCCCCACCCTCGGAGCGGCGGTGCCGATACAGCGTCAGCACCGGGCGGCGGGTCAGCGTGGTGTCGGCGGTGACGGCCGCCAGGTTGGTGGCCCCCACCGACAGGCCGAGCCCCGGCCGTGCTGGCTGCGCCATGTCGTGTACTCCCCCAGCTGTCTTGGTGCGGTGCTCAATGTATCGGCACCGGTACTCAGCGAATTGTGCCGCTACCGGCGATCAGCGGCAGGTCGAGCGCGGTGACCCAGCCCGGCGACAGCGCGTTGACCGCCGGCACCGCATTGAGCGCCCGCATCCCGGTGGCCAGGCAGCCGGCGGTGGCCGCGTCGCGCCCGGAGCCGTCGGTGAACCGGAACGCGGTCTCCTGAACGATGCTGGGGGTCCCCTCGATCTCGACGCGGTACACGTCGTCCTGGTTGCCCGACGGCCAGTCCGGGGCGGCGTCGTGCCCGATCCGGTTCACGTGTTCGAGCTGGATGCGGGTCTGACCCTGGTAGACGCCGTTGATGGTGAACCGCACCGCGGCGACCCGTCTCGGCGCGATGACCCCTTTCGCGGTGGTGCGTTCGGTGGGCGTCACCCACTTGTCCCAGGTGGTGGTGATCTCGTCGAGCATGATGCCGGCGGCGTGCGCGATCATCGGCACCGTCGCGCCCCAGGCGAAGACCAGCACGTCGGGGTGTTCCAGCACGGCCCGGAACTCGGGCTCGCGGCCGATGCCCATCTCGGTTTCGTAGTCGCCGGTGTAGTTGGTGTAGTCCAGCAGTTCGGAGGCGCGCACCCGCCGCACCTCCGCGCACACCCCCATCAGCGTCATCGGGAACAGGTCGTTGGCGAAGCGGGATCGATGCCGGTGGTGAAGCAGGACGACTCGCCCAGCTCGCAGGCTGGGTGATCGGCTCGATCCAGCTCGGCGGGTTCAGGTGCATCGTCGGCCACACCCACGGCGTCATCGCCGTCGAGCACACGTCGATACCGGCCCGCAGGAATCGGGTGATCAGCGCGATGTTGTCCTCGGCGTGCGCGGCGGTCGGGCCGTAGTGCACCAGCGCGTCCGGCGCCAGCGCGATCAGCGCGTCGACGTCGTCGGTGGCGGCAAGGTCCAGGCGCGGCAGCCCGCAGATGTCGCCGACGTCGCGGCCCACCTTGTCCGGGTTGGACACCCCGACACCCACCAGGTCGAACTCCGGATGCTTGACGATCTCGGGGATCACCAGCTTGCCGACAAAGCCGGTGCCCCACACCACAATGCGCTTGGGGATTCGGTTGGACATCCGTCACCTTCCGTTGTCGACGACCCCCGGCTCGCGCTTCACCTTAAGCGGGCGGTGCGGCTTCTACGATCAATGCGTGCAAATGGTCGGACGCCGGTGAGCCGGGTCGGCTCGGCGCGCCCGGCGGTGAGCGCGTGGCGGTTCGTGACGGTGTTCGGCGTCGTCAGCCTGCTCGCCGATTTCGTCTACGAGGGCGCCCGCTCGATCACCGGGCCGCTGTTGGCGTCGCTGGGGGCCACCGGTCTGGTCGTGGGGGTGGTCACCGGGGTCGGGAGCGCCGCCGCGGCTGGGCGCCGCTGGGTGTCGGGGCCGTTGACCGACCGCACCCAACGGTTTTGGGCGTGGACCATCGCCGGCTACGCGCTCACCGTGGTCACCGTGCCGGTGCTGGGTA
>PPEA01000787.1 GCA_002967005.1 Mycobacterium talmoniae | reverse complement strand
CCGAGGCCGGGTCGGCGCCCTCGGCGCCGCGCACCACGTCGGCGCCCACCCGCGCGGCCCAGGTCTGCAGCTGGTCAGCGGCGGCGGCGCGGAAGGTGTCGGCCGCGCCGAGCACCACCCGGCGTCCGTCGGCCACCAGCACCCGCGCCAGCTTGCCCACCGTGGTGGTCTTGCCGGTGCCGTTGACGCCGACCACCAGCAGCACCGACGGGTGGTCGTCGTGCGGTAACGCGCGGACGGAGCGGTCCAGGTCGGGATGCAGTTCGCCGATCAGCACGTCGCGCAGCACCGCGCGGGCGTCGGCCTCGGTGCGCACGTCTTTGGTGGCCAGCTGGCCACGCAGCTGGGACACCACCGACTCGGTGACCACCGGTCCCAGGTCGGCGATCAGCAGCGTGTCCTCGACTTCCTCCCACGAGTCCTCGTCCAGGTCGCCGCCGCCGAGCAGGCCAAGCATGCTGCGCCCCAACGCGTTCTGGGATTTGGCGAGCCGGCCGCGTAGCCGCTCCAGCCGGCCTTCGACCGGCGCGATCTCGGCGACGTCGGGTAATTCCGGGGCCGGCGGCGCTGGCGGTGCCACGTCGGCTTCGGGCAGTTGGACATCGGCGATGGTGCGCTTGGGGGCGTCGCGCGGAATGGTGGCGTCGTCGCCGACGGCGGGCAGCCCGGAGGTGTCAATGCGCTCGGCCGGCTGGACCGGCGGGCCGCTCTTGCTGAAGGTGATCCCCGACGACGCGGTGTAGCCGCCGGAGCGGTCGAGGCTCTGTTGCGGGGCCGACAGGGTGATCCGTCGTTTCCGGTACCGGATCAAGCCGATGACCAGTGCGGCGATGACGACCAGGGCGGCGGCGACCGCTATTGCAATCCACAGACCTTCAGACACCCCGCCATTGTTTCAGGGGCTGCGCGCGCACCGGTTGTCGGTGCGGCCCGGCAGACTCCGAGGCAAACGCCGCTGCGCGTAATCTGCAGCTATTCGAGCTCCCGTCGGGAGGGGGTGGGCCGTGTCCGAGCTGGCAGATGATCTGCCGCGGGGTCTGTTGACCCTGCAGCAGTGGGATGCGCTGGAGGTCGCCCACACGCGGCGGTGGGAGCTCAGTGAGGGGACACTGATCATGTCGCCGCGGCCCCAGGTCGCGACCCGGACATCGTCGTGATCCGTGAACACGCGGTCGACGGACGTACTGTCCGGATTCCGGCGGCCGAGGTGGTGCTTGTCGTGGAGATCGTGTCGCCGGGCTCGCGCCGGATGGACCACGTGATGAAGTTGTACGAGTACGCCAAGGCCGGCATCGAGCATTACTGGATCGTCGATACCGAGGCCCCCGCCGGCGAGCGGTTTCTGGCTTACCACCTCGACGGGGAGGTGTACCGGCCGGTGGCGGTGCTCGACGGCGACCGGGTGCGGGTGCGGGAGCCTGCCGCCATGGAATTCACGCTGCAGGCGTTGACCGGCGGCTAGCTCGGGCTGCTGACCAGCTCCTGACCGCGGATGCGCTGCGAGATCACCGCGGTGATGCCGTCATCGCGCATCGTCACGCCGTACAGCGCGTCGGCGACCTCCATGGTCGGCTTCTGGTGGGTGATCACGATCAGCTGGGATTTGGCCCGCAGCATCTCGAACAACCGGATCAGCCGGCGCAGGTTGGTGTCGTCGAGCGCGGCCTCCACCTCGTCCATGATGTAGAACGGCGACGGGCGGGCCCTAAAGATCGCCACCAGCATCGCCACCGCGGTCAGCGACTTCTCGCCGCCGGACAGCAGCGACAGCCGCTTGATCTTCTTGCCGGGCGGGCGGGCCTCCACCTCGATGCCGGTGGTGAGCATGTCGGCGGGGTCGGTGAGCAGCAGCCGACCCTCCCCACCGGGAAACAGCGCGGCGAACACCTCCCGGAATTCGCGTTCGACGTCCGCGTAGGCCTCGGCGAACACCTGCAGGATCCGGTCGTCGACCTCGGCGACCACGTCCAGCAGATCCTTGCGGGCCGCCTTGACGTCCTCGAGCTGGGTGGACAGGAAGTTGTAGCGTTCCTCCAGCGCGGCGAACTCCTCCAGCGCCAGCGGGTTGACCCGGCCCAGCTCGGCCAGCTCCTTCTCGGCGCGTTTGGCGCGGCGCTCCTGGGTGGGCCGGTCGAACGGCATCGGGGCGGGCGCGGTGACCTGCTCGCCGCGTTCGCGGGCCTGCTCGTACTCGGCCATCTCCAGCTCCGAGGGCGGCAGGCCGACGTCGGGGCCATATTCGGCGATCAGATCGGCCGGCGCCATCCCGAACTGCTCGAGCACCATCTGCTCGAGTTGTTCGATGCGCAGCGCCGCCTGCGCCTTGGCCACCTCGTCGCGGTGCAGCGCCTCGGTGAGCGTGCCGATCCGGGCATTGAGCGTGTTGACCTCGTCGCGGACCGCGGCCATGGCCACCGTGCGGTGCTGGCGTTCGGCGGCCAGCTGATCGCGGGCCGCCGAGGCGGTGCTCACCACCTGGGCAAGCCGCTGGGCCAGGCGCCGGCCG
>PPEA01000786.1 GCA_002967005.1 Mycobacterium talmoniae | reverse complement strand
AGCGACTGGATGGCGCGGGCGGCGCCCACCAGGGAGGGCGCGGTATCGGCCACCTCCCGCAGCGATCCGCCCCGGATGAACTCGGCGACCACCAGCCGCCGGATCGGGTGTGCACGACGTCGAGGACGCGGGCGATGCCCGGCATCTCGATCCGGCTCAGCCGCAGGGTGCGGGACAAGATCTCGTGCACTTCATCGGCGTGCAGCAGCCGATCCGGGTCGACGAAGGTCAGCGCCACCTGCCGGTCCAAGGCGGTGTCCAGCGCCTGCCAGAACTGCAGCACCGGGGTGGCGCCGTGCAGCACCAGCAGCCGGTACCGGCCGCCGGCGATGCTGGCGCCGGGGACCAGTTGCAGGTCATCGGCCGAGGCCGACGAGTCCAGCGCCGACTCGTGCGGGGCGTCGAACGCGATCGGCTCCCGGGTGGGATCGCCGGCGAAATCGCTGTTCGGCCGGGTCGGCGCCACCGACGGGGCCACGGTGCCGATCTGGACTTCGGCCGCCACATCCGGCTGGAAGTCGTCCGCGGCCTGGCCCTGCGCTCGGTCGGAAACCTCGGGCGCAGGCGTGGCCGAGGAGCTGTCCGAGTGGTTATCGGCCACCTCCGACCCCTTCCGTATCCCGCCGCCGGCGATGGGCGCCGGTGGTTCCCGTCGGACGGGTTGCTCGACCCGATACCCCCCCGGCGTGAACGAATTCCTCCGCTCAGAGTACGTGACCTGGGGACGGTGGGGCGGTTGGTCGCGGGCAACAGCCCGTCCGGGTGGCGGCAGCGGTAGTTGGCTGCCCCCGAATCGGCGCCGGATTGCCGCCTGCGCGGCCCGCGCCTCGGGCACCTCGGCGCGCAGCATCGTGACCGCCACGATCGGGACCATGAGCACCGCCAGCACCGCCAGCCGCAGCAGCGAGCCCGGACCGCCGTGTTCGGTCAGGGCCGCCAATCCCAGCAGCCGATCCGCCACGTAGGCGACCAGCCCGGCCAGCAGCGATGCCGCGACGGTGACCAGGATGGTGCGCACCACCGTGAGGTCGACCAGCTGCCCCCCGGATGGGCGCAGGGTGCGGCGCAGCAGGTAGTAGCCGACCACGGCGCCGGCCAAGAATCCCAGGCCGTTGGCCAGACCCAGGTATCCGGCGACCAGATCCGGGTTGTCGGTCACGTGCGGGGCGATCAGCGACGCGATGATCTTGACGGTGGTGATGACGACGACGATGGTGATCGGCGTCCAAGGCTGCTGGCGGGCGTAGAAGACCCGCAGCTGCAGCAGCACCAGCGCGTACGGAATCAACGTGAACGCCGACAGCGAGATCGCCGCGCCCAGGTAGCCGGCGTCGACGTCGCCGAAGTTGCCGTAGGCGAACAGTGCGCTGCCCAAGGCGGGGCCGCCGACGGTCATCAACGCCACCGCCGGAATCAGCGTGATCATGGTCAGCCGGGTGGCCAACGACAGGTCACCGAGCACGGCGGGGGTGTCGTCGGCGGCGGCGTTCCGGCTCAGCCGCGGCATCACCACGGTCAGCACCGTCACCCCGACCAACCCGAACGGCAGCATCAACACCAGCCAGGTGTAGCTGTAGATGGCCGGCCCGGAAGCGGCTGCGGTGGCGGCGATCTGGTTGGTGACCACCAGGCCGACCTGGCTGATCAGGACGTAGAGCACCATCGCGGCGGCCATCGCCCCGAACTGTTTGAGCCGCGCGTCGATTCCCCACAGCGGCCGCAGGCTAATGTGCTGGCGGGCGAGCGCCGTCAGCAGCACCGCCATCTGGGCGACCACCCCGAGCGTGGTGCCGACGCCCAGCACCAACAGCTTGGCGTTGCCCATCCGCACCGGATCCACCGACAGTTCGCCCGGCACCGCCAGATACAGCACCAGCGTGCTGATCGCGACCACGTTGTTGATCACCGGGGCCCACGCCGGCGGCCCGAATACGTTGCGGTTGTTCAGGATCGCCATGAACACCGAGGACAAGCCGTAGAACACCACCTGCGGTAACAGCAGGTAGGCGAGCGCGACGGTCAACGGCTCGTTGACCTGCGGATCGCGGCCCAGCATCAGCCGGACCAGCAGCGGGGCCGCCGTCACCGACAGCAGCGTGACCACCAGCAGCATCGTCGCGGCCAGCGTGACCAGCCGCCGGACGAAGGCCGCCCCCCGGTCGGCGTCGTCGCGTTCGGCGCGGGCCAGCACCGGGATGAAGATCGCGGTGAAGGTCTCCTCCAACACCAGCGCCGAGATCAGGTTCGGCAACTGGTTGGCCACCGAGAAGGCGCTGGACAGCGCCGCGCCCAGGATCGCGGCCAGCAGCACGATCCGGATGAAGCCGGTGATCCGGCTGACCAGCGTCGCCAGCGCCATGCCCCAGGACCGCGACACCACCGCCGCGTCGGACAGTTCCGCGCGCCGCGGCGCCGGGAGCCGCTGATGCGGGGCGCTCATGCCGGGGGCTCCTCGTCGCCGGCGGGCCGCTCGGCACGGTGGCGGCCTGGGTGCGTCGCCTCCGCCGGG
>PPEA01000785.1 GCA_002967005.1 Mycobacterium talmoniae | reverse complement strand
ACCAGCACGCCCGTCGTAGCCGTCGCGGACCTGCACCGCGCCCGGGAACGCCGTCGTCGGCGGACCCCGGGCCGGTGACCACCACCGCGCCAGGTCGGCGGCCGCCGCGGTGCGCAACCCGCGGGCCGAGCCCGCCACCGCCAGCGCGCTCTCGGCACCGATGCCCAGCTCCCACAGCGCCAGCCGGTACAGCTCGGCGTTCGAGGCGGGCTGGGTCAGGTCGTCGGCGCTGACGATGGTCTCCGCCAGCCCCTCCCCGAGCAGATGCCGGGCCTGGGGCTGGGCCACGTCGCGGCTGTCGGTGCTGATCACCGCGACCCACACCCCGGCCACGAACAGGCTCATCACCAGGTCATCGAGCCCGGACCGGGGGACGCGGTCGCCGTCGCGGTCGAGCTCGCCAAGCGCCTCGGCGTCGAAGAGCACCGCACGCAGCGGGCTGAGGTCGGCGTCGAGCGGACGCGCCCGGTCCCACCAAAACGTGCGCGCGGGTCGGGTCCGCCGTGATGTGAGGTACATAACAGCAGGGTGCCGGGACCCGGCCGGTCCTGCCTCCCCCTAATGGGGGGTCTGCGCGGGTGAACCGGGCCGCCGCGGCGATCGCCGGCCGGGCGCCACCAGGCCTTACAGTGTTGCCATGACCCACCCCGGGGATCCGGTGCGCCTTGTCCTCGTCGACGACCACGAAATGGTCATCGAGGGGCTCAAGGCGATGCTGACCGCGTTCCGGGACCGGGTGCAGGTGGTGGGGCAGGCGATCGGTGCGGACAACGCGCTGGGGGTGATCGCCGACCTGGACCCCGACGTGGTGCTGTGCGACGTGCGGATGCAGGGCGCCAGCGGCCTGGATTTGTGCCAGGCGCTGCGGGAACGCGACCCGGACCGCAAGGTGGTCATGCTCAGCGTGTACGACGACGAGCAGTACCTGTTTCAGGCGTTGCGGGTCGGGGCCCGCGGCTACCTGTTGAAGAGCATCAGCAGCGACGATTTGGTCCGCCAGATCGAGTTGGCGCACCGCGGCGAAACCGTGATCGACCCGGGCATGGCGGCCCGGGCGGCCGACACCGCGGCCCGGTTGCAGCGCGACGAGTTTTGGCCCGGCGCGCGGCAGGGGCTGACCCAACGGGAAAGCGAAATCCTGTCCTACATGGTGTCCGGGCTGTCCAACCGCGGGATCGCCACCAAGCTGGTGATCGGCGAGGAGACCGTCAAAAGCCACCTGCGGTCCATCTACCGCAAACTCGGGGTCAGCGACCGGACCGGGGCGGTGGCCACCGCGCTGCGCGAAGGGATCTACCAGTGAGCGCGCGGCGCCGGTCCAACGCGGTGCGCGACTTCGTCGACGCCGACCACGAACTGGTGTTGCTGCGCGAACTCATCCAGGCCGCCTCCAGCGGGCCCGGCGTCGATCCGCTGGCCGCCGCCGCGGCCCGGATCATCACCGCGGCCACCGGCACCGACGTCTGCTTCGTGCACGTGCTCGACGACACCGACCGCTCGCTGACGCTGGCCGGGGCCACCCCGCCGTTCGACGGCCAGGTCGGCAAGATCCGGTTGCCGCTGGGTTCCGGGGTGTCCGGGTGGGTGGCGCGGCACCGCGAGCCGGTGGTGATCACCGACGACAAGGAGGCCGATCCGCGGTATCTGCCGATCCAGTCGCTGCGCGGGCGGGACTTCACCTCGATGGTGTCGGTGCCGATGGAAACCGATCCCGGCGGACTGGTCGGCGTGCTCAACGTGCACACCGTCGAGCGGCGCGAGTTCAGCGCCGGTGACGTCGAATTGCTGTGCGTGATCGGGCGGTTGATCGCCGGCGCCATGCATCAGGCCCGGCTGCATCGGCAGCTGGTGGCCCGCGAACGCGCCCACGAGTTGTTCGTCGAACAGGTGATCGAGGCCCAGGAGATCGAGCGCCGGCGGCTGGCCGGCGACATTCACGACGGGATTTCGCAACGGCTGATCACCCTGTCGTATCGGCTCGACGCGGCCGCCCGGGCGGTCGGCGACGACCCCGCCGAGGCCTCCCAGCAGCTCGACGAGGCCCGCGAGCTGGTCCGGTTGACGTTGGCCGAGGCCCGCGCGGCGATCAGCGGGCTGCGTCCGCCGGTGCTCGACGACCTCGGTTTGGCCGGCGGGCTGGCCAGCCTGGCCCGCTCCATTCCGCAGCTGAACCTGGAGTTGGAGCTGGCCGACATCCGATTGCCCGAGCACATCGAGCTGGCGCTGTATCGGATCGCGCAGGAGTGCCTGCAAAACGTCGTCAAGCACGCCGAGGCCAGCGTCGCGCGGCTGCGGTTCGGGGTGGAGGAGAACGTGGCGCGCCTCGAAATCATCGACGACGGCGTGGGTTTCGACACGTTCGAGAACCCGCTGGGCGGCGACGAGATGGGCGGCTACGGCGTGCTGTCGATGGCCGAGCGCGCCGAGCTGGTCGGCGGCCGGCTCAACATCCGGTCCCGCCCCGGCGCCGGCACCGCCGTCACCGCCACCATCCCGCTGTCCTCCACCTCCGCGCGAG
>PPEA01000784.1 GCA_002967005.1 Mycobacterium talmoniae | reverse complement strand
GGGCGGAATACGCCAGCCCTGCCCAGAACACCCTGGCGATGCTGTATCGCGCCACCGGCATGTCGACCCACTTTTTGTCGTTGTCGAAAGCTGTGGCACCGGCGGCCGCCAAGGCCGCCAGCGACGGGGCCAAGGCCGCGGCGGGCGTACCCGGTCTCGGGGGGATCCTGGGCGGCCTGGGCGGCGGCGGGGCGGTATCGGCAGGGCTCGGGCAGCGCCGCCCCGGTCGGCGGCCTGTCCGTGCCGCCCGCCTGGTCCGCGGCGGCGGGGCCCGCGATCGCTCCGGGGCGTCGCCGCTGCCGATCAGCCGGCGATCACCGCCACCCCGGAGACCGGAGCGGCCGGAAACCTGTTGGGCGGCATGCCGTTAGCGGGCGCGGCGCCGGCGGCGCAGCGGGTTCCGGTCCGCGCTACGGGTTCCGTCCGACGGTGATGGCCCGACCCCCGTTCGCCGGCTAACCCGTTGGCGTACCGGCCGCGAGCAGGCCCCTGTCGGCCCGCGAGCAGACGCAGATTCGCACGTTGCGACCGCAAATCGTGCGAATCTGCGTCTGCTCGCCACCGGTCCTGCACCATGACCGTATGGGCATCGACCTGCACACCGACGTCGACGAAATCGCCGACGGCATCTACCGATTCTCCACTTGGGTTCCCGGGATCACCGAGCACGGCTTCACGTTCAACCAGTTCCTGCTGACCGGCGAGCAGCCGTTTCTGTTCCATTGCGGACACCGCTGGCTGTTCCCGCAGGTGTCGGAGGCCATCGAGAAGGTCATCCCGCTGAACACGCTGCGCTGGATCTCGTTTGCCCACGTCGAGGCCGACGAGTGCGGGGCGGTGAACCTGCTGCTGGACGCGGCGCCACACGCCGAGGTCATCCACAGCGCGCTGGCCAACGCGTTGTCGCTGACCGACCTGTGCGACCGGCCGCCGGTGGCCGCACCCGACGACGCCGTCCACGACATCGGCGGGCACCGACTGCGGTTTATCGCCACCCCGCACGTGCCACACAACTGGGAAAGCGGCCTGTGGTTTGACGAGACCACCGCCACCCTGCTCGCCGGGGACCTGTTCGAGCACACCGGACGGGTCCCGGCGCTGACCGAAAACGATTGTGTGGCACCGGCGTTGGAATCCGAGGCACTGTTCCACGCGACCGGGCTGACCACCAACCTGGCGCCCACCCTGGAGCGGCTGGCCCAAATGCGGCCGACCACGCTGGCGCTGATGCACGGCTCGTCGTTTACCGGTGACGGCGCCGCCCAGCTGCGCGCCCTGTCCGCCGGTTTCGCCGCGCTGGCCGGTTAACCACACGCCCCGGTCATAGCCGGCTCAGCACACCGCCCACCCCGGTCCGCACCAGCTCGGGTGTTGCGGTGTCCAAGCCGTGGAGCACCTCATGCCAGGGCCCGAGCCGGTGCCACAACAATGCCCCCTCGCGCAGCGCATCGGTGACGCCATAGGCGGTGCCGACGGCGTGCGCGAAGCCCGAGGGAGCACCGTGCAGCGCCCAAGCGAGGTCGAGGGCCCTGTCGCCGATGTGGGCGTCGCCGAAGTCGATGACACCAGTGAGCGAGCGGCCGTCGGTCAGGATGTGCTCCGGGCCAAGGTCCCCGTGCACGACGGTGTCGGTGCGGGCGTCGGAGGCCGATTCCAGCAGGTCGAGCGCCTGCGATTTCCGATCGCCCGGGAGCAGCGGAACAACCTCGGTGCGGAACCGCTCGAGCAGTTCGGCGCGCTCACGCCGCACCTCGGCGGCCGACGCCAGGCCGTGCCGGACAGCGGCGTCTACCGGGGTCGCGTGCAAGGCGCGGAGAAATTCGCCAAGTTGGTGACCGATGAGGCCGACAGCCGGCCGGTTGTTGACCGACGGGTCGAACGGTTCACCGGGGACGAGTTCATGCCGCACCACCAACGGCTCACGCTGCGCGACCCAGGGCACCGGAACCGGCACCGGGAGCCGCGGAGCAAGCCAGCTCATCAGGTGTGTTTCCCGGCGCAGCAGGATCTCCGCTCGCGGGTGGCGGGGCCGTCGCTCGACCCAGCGACCGTCGACGAGCGCCGCGGCGCTATCCCAGCCGCCCGTGAATTCCACGAAGGCATCGTAGAACTCGAGGTGAATGCTGTTCCGCACGAAGATGGCTCGAAGAAACCAGAAGGCCACGACCGGGCGCCGGACCGGAAAACAAATCGTTCGCCGAGCGTGAAGTTAGGTTCACTCTCGAACGCCGGGCGTGAACCCAAATTCACACTCGACGGGCTTCTCCGCATTTGGCCCGTCCGGAGCGCGAACGCACCACACCACGCGCGTCACATTAGTCACTTCCATCACTTTTTGCGTACCCTGGAAGGCCGGTACGGATCGGTGTCAGGGAGCAGCGGGTGCGGGTATCGGATCGGGCAGGGTTGGCCGTGGTCGGCGCGGCGCTGCTGATCGGCGTGTCGCTGCTGGCCGGATGCAGCTCGACCGTGGACGGTCAACCGGTCGCCTCCCCCCGGTGCGGGCACCGCCACCGAACCGTCC
>PPEA01000783.1 GCA_002967005.1 Mycobacterium talmoniae | reverse complement strand
ACCCCGACGGTGACCGCGGCGGACAGCAGTTCACTGGCGCCGACCGCGTCGACGCGTATCCCCGCGGGCCGCTGCGGCCCGACGGCTAGATCAGCCTTCGAATCGATCGTCACCGACGCCCGCGGCATCGACACCGTCGTCAGGCTCCGCACCATTGGCACGATACGGGTCGGCTTCCCCGGCCGGTTTGGCACCTGCGCGCACCCGGGCCAGATCGCGTCGGCGGCCGCCGCGGCGGCCAGCAGCTCGTCCATCCGGTGCGCGGTGTCGGGCACCGTGTCCCGGGTGAACGTCAAGGTGGGCGTGAACCGCACCCCGGTGCCGGCGCCGACCTTGGTGCGCAGCACCCGGGTGGCCCGGTCCAGCGCCGCAGCGGCCCCGGCGTAGTCGGGCTCGTCGTCCAGGGTGCGGCCCAGCACCGTGTAATACAGGGTCGCGTCGTGCAGGTCGGCGGTCACTTTGGCGTCGGTGATGGTCACCCCGGCCAGCCGCGGATCCTTGATCTCGTACTCGATCGCCGATGCGACGATGGTGGCGATCCGCTTGGCCAGCCGGCGCGCCCGGGCCGGGTCAGCCATCGCTAGGCTCGCTCCTTTTCCACCAGCTCGTAGGTCTCGATGACGTCGCCTTCCTTGATGTCGGAGTAGGTCAGCGTCAGACCACATTCGTAGCCGTCGCGGACCTCGGTGACGTCATCCTTCTCCCGCCGCAGCGAGGACACGGTCAGGTTCTCCGCGACCACGACGTGATCGCGCAGCAACCGTGCCTTGGCGTTGCGCCGGATGATGCCGGAGGTGACCAGGCAGCCGGCGATGTTGCCGACCTTCGAGCTGCGGAACAGCGCACGGATTTCGGCGCGGCCCAGTTCCTTCTCCTCGTAGACCGGCTTGAGCATGCCCTTGAGCGCGCTCTCGATCTCGTCGATGGCCTGGTAGATCACCGAGTAGTAGCGGATGTCCACGCCGTCGCGGTTGGCCAGTTCGGTGGCCTTGCCCTCGGCACGCACGTTGAACCCGATGATCACCGCGTCCGAGGCCGACGCCAGGTTGACGTTGGTCTCGGTGATACCACCGACACCGCGGTCGATGACCCGCAGCGCCACCTCGTCGTCGACCTGGATGCCCATCAGGGCCTCTTCCAGCGCCTCGACGGTACCGGCGTTGTCGCCCTTGAGGATCAGGTTGAGTTGGCTGGTTTCCTTCAGCGCCGAGTCCAGGTCCTCCAGGGAGATCCGCTTCCGCGACCGCGCCGCCATCGCGTTGCGCTTGCGCGCGTTGCGCCGGTCGGCGATCTGGCGGGCGATCCGGTCCTCGTCGACGACCAGCAGGTTGTCGCCGGCGCCGGGCACCGAGGTGAAGCCGATGACCTGCACCGGCCGCGACGGCAGCGCCTCCTCGACGTCCTCGCCGTGTTCGTCGACCATGCGGCGGACCCGGCCGTAGGCGTCGCCGGCGACGATCGCGTCACCCGACCCGCAGCGTGCCGCGCTGCACCAGCGACGGTGGCCACCGGGCCGCGGCCGCGGTCCAGGTGCGCCTCGATCGCCACACCCTGGGCTTCCATGTCGGGGTTGGCCCGCAGGTCCAGGGCGGCGTCGGCGGTCAGCAGCACCGCCTCTTCCAGCGCCTCGATGTTGGTGCCCTGCTTGGCGGAGATGTCGACGAACATCGTGTCACCACCGAAATCCTCGGACACCAAACCGTATTCGGTGAGCTGCCCGCGGATCTTGGCCGGGTCGGCGCCCTCCTTGTCGATCTTGTTGACCGCCACCACGATCGGCACGTCGGCGGCTTGGGCGTGGTTGATCGCCTCCACCGTCTGCGGCATCACGCCGTCGTCGGCGGCGACCACCAGGATCGCGATGTCGGTGGCCTTGGCACCACGGGCACGCATCGCGGTGAACGCCTCGTGACCGGGGGTGTCGATGAAGGTGATCAGCCGCTCGGTGCCGTCGAGGTCGACCGACACCTGGTAGGCGCCGATGTGCTGGGTGATCCCGCCGGCCTCGGCCTCGCGGACATTGGCCTTGCGGATGGTGTCCAGCAGTCGGGTCTTCCCGTGGTCGACGTGACCCATCACGGTCACCACCGGCGGGCGGCTCTGCAGGTCCTCCTCGGTGCCCTCGTCCTCGCCGTAGCTCAGGTCGAAGGATTCCAGCAGCTCGCGGTCCTCGTCCTCCGGCGACACCACCTGCACGACGTAGTTCATCTCGCTGCCCAGCAGCTCGAGGGTCTCGTCGCCCACCGACTGGGTGGCGGTCACCATCTCGCCGAGGTTGAACAGCGCCTGCACCAGCGCCGCCGGGTTGGCGTCGATCTTCTCGGCGAAGTCGGACAGCGACGCGCCGCGGGCCAGCCGGATGGTCTCGCCGTTGCCGTGCGGCAACCGCACCCCACCGACGACCGGGGCCTGCATGTTTTCGTATTCGGCACGTTTGGCCCGCTTGGACTTGCGGCCACGCTTCGGCGCGCCGCCGGGACGACCGAAGGCACCGGCCGCGCCACCGCGCTGACCGAGGCGTCCAT
>PPEA01000782.1 GCA_002967005.1 Mycobacterium talmoniae | reverse complement strand
CTTGGCGCACTCACGTGCGCCAGCGGGCCGCCCAGCAACATCGGGCAGCCTCGGTCGACGGCGTCGGCGTACTCCGGGACGGCCAGGATCAGCCCGCCGCGCGGCCCGCGCAGCGACTTGTGCGTCGTGGTGGTGGTGACGTGGGCGTGCGGCACCGGATCCTCGTCGCCGGTGAACACCTTGCCGGCCACCAGCCCGGCGAAGTGCGCCATGTCCACCATCAGCGTGGCGCCCACCTCGTCGGCGATCTCGCGCATCGTGGCGAAGTTGATCCGCCGCGGGTAGGCGGAGTAGCCGGCAACCAGGATCAGCGGCCGGAATTCGCGGGCGGCGGCCGCGAGCGCATCGTAGTCCAGCAACTCGGTTTCCGGGTCGGTGCCGTAGCTGCGCTGGTGGAACATTTTCCCGGAGATGTTGGGCCGGAAGCCGTGCGTGAGGTGTCCGCCGGCATCCAGCGACATGCCCAGCAGCCGCTGGTTGCCGAGCGTGTGCCGCAGCGCCTCCCAGTCCGCTTCGGACAGCTCGTTGACGTGCTTGGCGCCGGCCGCGGCCAGCCCGGGCGCCTCCACCCGGGTGGCCAGGATGGCCCAGTACGCCACCAGATTGGCGTCGATGCCGGAGTGCGGCTGCACGTAGGCGTAGGGCGCGCCGAACAGTTCGCGGGCGTGCTCGGCGGCCACGCTCTCCACGGTGTCGACGTTTTGACAGCCGGCGTAGAACCGGTGCCCGATGGTGCCCTCGGCGTACTTGTCCGACAACCAGCTGCCCATGGCCAGCAGCACCGCCGGCGAGGCATAGTTCTCGCTGGCGATCAGTTTGAGCGAATCACGTTGGTCGGCAAGCTCTTTGCGGGTGGCGGCGGCGATGCGGGGTTCGACGGATTCGACGACCTGCAGGGCCGCGCGGTAGGCGGCGCTGGCGGTGTCGGTGTAGTCGGCGGCCATACCGGTCGAGCCTAGGTCAAAACACCCAGCTGCCGGACGGTTGCAGCACGAAACCCCGATTGTGGACGGGGTCGATGCACGCGGTCAGGTTGCCTGCCCCGACCACACAGCTGATGTTGTTGTCGGAGACCGACTGCCCGACTTCCAACACGGCAATCCAACCGGGGAATGGCGGGCAGTCCCCGATGCCCCGGGTGAAAACGTACGGCCCATGGATCCCGGTCGCGCCCAGGTGCGCGCACCCCGGGTCGTTGTCGTCGGGGATACCGGGAATGTTGCCGCTGCACCGAACGTCGACGTAAGCGTTTGGGTCACTGGGGACCTGCCCTTGCCAGCGGCACAACACGCCGTCGGGCGTCGCGAAGTGAAAGTTGATCGACGGCGCCCCCAGCCCGCCCCCGATGTAGGCCCGGGATCCACCGGGGTGAACGCGTTTAGGTCGGGAAACCCGGGCGGTTGCGCGGCGGCGATTGGCGACGGAGCAAGGAGTGCGCTCACGGCGGCGACGGCCGCCGCATAGGACTTGGCGGACATGGCATACCCCCCTCGGCCCCGTCCCGCGTCGGAGTGTATCGGCGGGGGCCGCGAGCGTGCGCAAACCCGGGAATTTGCCCGGCGTGGCGGCCGGGGACACGCACGCTCGCGGTAGGTGGGTTCAGCGCAGCGCCGAGGGGATCAGCGGCTCGTCCAACAACCGGCCGAACCGCTCGGTCAACGCCATCCCGGCCGGGCGGCCGTCCAGCCAGCCGCGCAGCAGCCGGTATCCCTCGACGTAGGTGCTGGTGTAGGCCCGCCACAGCGGCGAGGACAAAAACCGCAACATCTGGCGGGCGCGGGTGTCGTCGACCAGCAGCCAGCGCTGCAGGAACGCCGCCACCTCGTCGGGATCGCGGTGCTCGTCGTGCAGCATCAGCGCCGCGTCCTGGCGCACGTCGCCAGCGCCGCCGACGCCTCCGCGACCGCCTCGGCCTTCTCGCCGTCGAAACGCAAGCCCAGGTCGGCGTAGATCTCGGCCGCCCAGCCACCCCAGCCCGGCCCGATCGCGGCGTACAACGCCAGGTCGGCCAGGCCCTCGGCCATCAGACACTGCGGGGTGTTGACCAGGAAGATGGTCTGTTCGTCGTGGCCGTGGCGGTGCACCAGCCCGGCCTCCTTACGGCAGTGCTCGGTGTGATGGCCGGGATAGGACTCGTGGGCCACCAGCCGCGGCAGGTTGGACATCAGCTGCTTGAGGTCGGCGTTGACCGCGACCGTGGAGCGGTAGTCGCCCAGGTAGTAGTTGAACCCCGACCAGGGTTTGTCGGTGACCACCTCGTAGGTGATGGTCTCGGTGTCGGGCAGCGGGTAGTCGGCGCGCACCCGGTCACGTAACGCGGACGAGAACGCGTGGATGCAGGCCTCCAGCCGCGCCGGCGGGATCTCGTCGGCGCGGCGGTGGGCGGCCATCCGGTCGGCCAGCGGACCGGTGCCGCCCAGCGCCGCGTCGAGCCGGGTGTGGGCCTGCCGGTAGCGGTCCGGGTCGCCCTTGGCGATGTCGACGTCGAAGTAGTCGCGCACCTCCTCGACGAAACCGATCTGCTGGCCGGCGAATTTGCGTCCGGCGCAGGCCAACGCCCGCAGGTGACGCGCAGGTAGTCGGCGCGGGCGGCGTCGAGCCCGCCCG
>PPEA01000781.1 GCA_002967005.1 Mycobacterium talmoniae | reverse complement strand
CGACGTTAGGCGGACGTCATCGTCCACGGACCCTCCGGGCCCACCCGGTGGACCATTGGCTGGTGCGCGGCTACCGGCTGATAGCCGCCTAGCCTTCCATCTTGCAGAGGGGCACCGACATCTGCCTGTGCGTCGCCGGTGACACGTTGGTTACGGGTACCCAAAAACTGCGTGCCACTACTGCCCCAGGGTGTTCTGCATGGCCCCGGCCAGCACGTTGACCGCCGGGCCGCCGTTGCCGGACTGACACACCTTGGCCTGCAGCAGCACGTTCTCCCGCAACCGGGTCTGGAAGAAGCAGCGCCGGTCGGTGCCGGCTTCCTGTTTGGTCCACGCCGCGTCGGTGGCGGTGGGCGGCCCGCCGTCGAACGACCAGGTCTGGGTGGCCCCGTTCGCCAGGTGCAGGCCGGTGGTCTGCCCCGAGCAGCCGCCGGTGCGGTCGGTGACCCGGTGGAACGCCCGGGTGGCGGCGTCCCCGGTGGCGAACACGCCGACCGCCTGTTTGACGAAGTGGGTGTCGTCGGTGGCCGAGGTCATGGTGACCGCGCTGTTGAACGACGCCAGATCGGGATCGTTGTAGACCTCGGGTAACCCGATGTCGGTCCAGTTGTTGCAGACCGGGTCGTCCACCCAGAAGTCCTGGTAGGGCTCGCGGGAGATCGACTCGAAGCCCATCGGTGCGCCGACGATGTTGCCGACGGACCCCTTGCCCAGCACCGCGTAGGACACCACCCCCGGCTCCGACGGATTCGCGGCGGCCACCGCGGGACTGGCGAGCGCTGCGAAACCCGTCACGGCAAGCGCGATGGCCCACCCGTGTGTCACCGGCGTACCCATGGCGTCGATCTTAAGCACGACCGGACCTCAGCCGAGGTTGGTGCGGACTCCTTCCTCGACCTTCTTGCCCAGATCAGGGTCGACGTTGCGCCAGTATTCGAACACCCGGGTCAGCACCGGCTCTTTCACACCGTTGCAGACGTGGCCGATGATGTTGCTGGCCAACCGTTCCCGTTGTTCGTCGTCGAGCACGTGGCGCACCAGGGTGCCGGCCTGCCCCCAATCGTCGTCGTCCTTGCGCAATGTGTAGGCGCTGCGCACCATCTCACCGTCGGCGTACCAGCGCACCTCGGCGGCCCGGTCCGGGTCGGCTTTCGGTCCGCCGTAGGAGTTCGGCGCGTACACCGGGTCGGTGACGTTGTGCACCCGCATCACACCGTCTTTGGAGTAACTGCGCACATCCACCTTCGGGGCGTTGACCGGGATTTGCTTGTAGTTGACCCCCAGCCGGGCCCGGTGCGCGTCGGCGTAGGAGAACCCCCGGCCCAGCAGCATCTTGTCCGGGCTCAACCCGGTGCCGGGAACGATGTTGTTGGGTTCGAACGCCGCCTGCTCGATCTCGGTGTGGTAGTCGGTGACGTTGCGGTCCAGGGTGAGTTTCCCGACGTCGATCAGCGGATAGTCGCCGTGCGGCCACACCTTGGTCAGGTCAAACGGGTTGAACCGGTAGGTTTTGGCCTCCTCGTACGGCATGATCTGCATCTTCAACGTCCAGCTCGGGTACTCCCCGCGCTCGATCGCCTCGTACAGGTCCCGCTGGTGGTAGTCGGCGTCCTCCCCGGCGATCCGGTCCGCGTCGGCCTGGGTCAGGCACTGCACACCCTGGTCGCTGATGAAGTGGTATTTCACCCAGAAGATCTCACCGCCCGCATTGAGCCAGCTGTAGGTGTGGCTGGAGTAGCCGTTCATGTGCCGCCAGGTCTTGGGGATTCCGCGATCCCCCATCAACCAGGTCACCTGGTGCGCCGACTCCGGGGTGAGCGTCCAGAAGTCCCAGATCATGTTGTGGTCGCGCAGGTTGTTGGCGGCCAGCCGCTTCTGCGACCGGATGAAGTGTTGGAACTTCAGCGGGTCCCGCACGAAAAAGACCGGGGTGTTGTTGCCGACCATGTCGAAGTTGCCCTCCGAGGTGTAGAACCGCAGCGCGAAACCGCGCGGGTCCCGCCAGGTGTCGGGGCTGCCCCGCTCGCCGGCCACCGTCGAGAACCGAATCAGCGTCTCGGTTTTGGTGCCCGGTGCGAACACCGCCGCCCGGGTGTAGGCGCTGACGTCATTGGTCACCTCGAAATGCCCGAATGCCCCGCCGCCCTTGGCGTGTGGCTGCCGCTCCGGGATGCGTTCCCGGTTGAAGTTGGCCATCTGCTCGATCAGGTAGTGATCCTGCAGCAGGATCGGGCCGTCGGGTCCCAGCGTCAACGAATCGGTGTCGCTGGGCGCCGCGGCGCCACCATCGGTAGTCGTGTAGCTGTCGGTCATTGCGCTACCTCCTCGTTGCGATGGGCTGACTTCACGCAATCCGGTTGACCGGCACGGCAATTCGAGCACGTCCCCAGCACACGACTTCGGCCCCGCCAGCGTCGAAGCCGGCGAGGCCGAAGTGGGGTGGGCGCGCGCTGCACAGTGACCGCTAACCCGGCGCCCGCTAACGGGGCGCCGGGTTCGCGATCAGGTGCCGCGAAGGTCATCGCCCCTCAGTATGCCCCTTTACTGGAACGAATCAAGAAAAGGGCTGGGCGTGTCCGGTTGCTACCGATGGGGCGGAGCGGGCGGGGCG
>PPEA01000780.1 GCA_002967005.1 Mycobacterium talmoniae | reverse complement strand
TGGGAGATCTGGTCGCGGCCGGTGACGCGGCCGCGCAGGCGGCTGTCGCCTATCAGCGCCGCGGACAGCGCGGCTCCTCGTTGGCCGCCGCCGCACACGCCCGCCGGCTCGCTGACCAAACCGGCGCCCACACCCCCGCCCTTGTCGCGATCAGCAACCTCGACTCCCCGCTGACCGCCCGCCAACGGGAGATCGCCCAGCTCATCGGGCAAGGGCTGAGCAATCAGCAGATCGCCGACCGGCTGGTGACGTCGGTCCGCACCGTCGAGGGCCACATCTACCGGGCCTGCGGCGTGCTCGGGATCTCCAGGTCGCGACGAACTCGCCGCCACCGTGCGCGGCAGCTGACTACGGGGCCACCGGCCGGGCTGCGCCTCACGTCGCCCACCGCACCGCGGCGGTCGACCGGCGGGGTGGCGAGGCAGCCAACCCGGTGCGCAGCAACTGGCGCAGCAGGTCCAGGTCGTAGGCGGCGGCCTTGGTGGTGTCGATGAAGCGCTCCACCACGTCGATAAACCGGTCCGGGTCATCGTGGAAGGGGAAATGCCCGCAGCGGTCGAAGATTGCCAGCCGCGAACCCGGCATGGCGGCGTGGGCCAGCCGAGCGTGCCGCACCGGGATCACCGAATCTCGTTCACCCCAAATGAGCTGTATTGGAATGGGTTCGGTCAGATAGCAGCGATCCAGC
Organism: Mycobacterium talmoniae; assembly: GCA_002967005.1. Taxonomy (GTDB): domain Bacteria; phylum Actinomycetota; class Actinomycetes; order Mycobacteriales; family Mycobacteriaceae; genus Mycobacterium; species Mycobacterium talmoniae. The sequence continues at coordinate 1,933 of PPEA01000780.1, read as the reverse complement.
ATGGTGATCATTTGGCCGTGCCAGTCGACGACGGCCCGGAGCCGGCGGGCGAACGACGCGGACGCCGCCGGTTCGCTGAGCTCACCCAGCGCCCGCAGCACATGGGGCAGGTCCAGGCCGAATCCGGTGGACCCGGCCGCCAGCCGGACTACCCGGCCGACCAGCCGCAACGTCAGCAGCGCACCCGGCAGCCGCAACGCCGCCAGCGCTTCGCCGACCATCGGCAGCGACGCCACTCGCAAGGCGATGCTGACGTCCCGGGACACTCCCCCGGTGGCGACAAGTACCAGGCGCTGGACCAATTCCGGGAACTGGTAAGCGAATTGAATGGCGACACCACCACCGAGCGAATGCCCCACCACGGTGACTCGGTCGATACCCAGCACCAGCAGCAAATCCCGCAGCGCGTTGGCGTACGCCGATGCCGAGGAGTCGGTCCCGGTGCTGACCGATTTGCCGTGCCCCAGCAAGTCGGGGGCGATCACGGTGAATCGACGAGCCAGCCTGGCCTGCACCGTGTTCCATGTCGATGAGCTGCCCCCGAGGCCATGGATGAGCACAATGGCCGGACCGGACCCCGCGATTCGGAAGGCGTACTGGTGGCCATGGATGGTGCGGAACTCCAGCGCCGGACCGCTGCAGCGTCCACGAGGAACCTGTGCGTCCGCGTGCCGCTGCGACACGGTGGCCACCCGGCCCCAGGCCGTCATCGAACCCAACTTTTCGCAGTCGCCGACGTCGCCGCTGGTGGCGATTTCCCCCCTGGGCCGAACGGTAGGTGTGGCTGCTCGGAAAGCACCATGCACCCCCTCTCGGCCAGCTCCGCGCTGTCCATCCAGTGTCGCCGAGCACCGCGCGCGGAACGCGCGTAGTGCACTACCCAATTTGGGGAGGCCGTCTACTCGCTGGCACACCGGGCAGCACACCACGCTGAGTAAGGTCGGAGCCATGACCGACGTGATGGACTGGGACGGCGCGTACCGGGAGCAAGGCGTCTTCGAGGGGCCGCCGCCGTGGAATATCGGTGAACCGCAGCCCGAGCTGGCCGCGCTGATCGCCGCGGGCAAGGTCCGCAGCGACGTACTCGACGCCGGCTGCGGCTACGCCGAGTTGTCGCTGGCGCTGGCCGCGCAGGGCTACACCGTGGTCGGCATCGACCTGACCCCCACCGCGGTGGCCGCCGCCACCCAGGCCGCCCAGGACCGCGGGTTGGGCACCGCGACGTTCGTGCAGGCCGACATCACCTCCTTCACCGGCTTTGACGGCCGGTTCAACACGATCATCGACAGCACCCTGTTTCACTCGCTGCCGGTCGAGGGCCGCGACGGCTACCTGCGCTCGGTGCACCGCGCGGCCGCCCCCGGCGCCCACTACTACGTGCTGGTGTTCGCCAAGGGCGCCTTCCCCGCCGACTGGGAGACCAAACCCAACGAGGTCGACGAGGACGAACTGCGGGCCGCGGTCGGCAGGTACTTCGAGATCGACGAGATCCGCCCGGCCTGCATCCACTCCAACGTGCCGCAGGTGCCCGGCGCCGCGGCCGCACCGCCGCCGCATCCGCTCGACGCCAAGGGGCGGATGAAGATGCCGGCGTACCTGCTAAGCGCGCACAAGGCGTAGACCCCGTGCGTTGATACTGCGCTCACGGCGTGGTCTTCTCGCACTTCTGCGCCATGGCCGCAGGGTCAACCACCCGTGACCTCGGTCAACGCCGCGGCGAACACCGCCAGATCCGCGGCCGTGGTGTCGACGTGCGGCGACACCCGCAGCACCGCTTCCCGCATTTCCAGCGGCGCGCGCTGCGGTCCGGCCGCGGTGGTCACGATGCGGTGCCGGGCGTCAACGCGGCGCGGACCCGCCCGACGTCCACGCCGGGCGCGCCGCCAACGTGGTGACTGGCGCTGGGCGTCCTCGACCGCTTCGATCACCCGCC
>PPEA01000078.1 GCA_002967005.1 Mycobacterium talmoniae | reverse complement strand
CCGGGGGGCCCGGGGTCGTAGTCGCCTCCGGCGGAATGTAGGGGAACTTGTTCATCGGCTCGGTCATCCGCGGGTCTTGCACCGGGGTGCTGCCGTACGGGATCGGCGGGCCGCGCCACGGGTTGCTCCCGATCGGGACGAAGCCGCGCGGGTCGCGGCACAGCTGCACGGTCGGGGCGCGTTTCCCCGGAAACTCCATACACGGGTAGTTGCGCGCGCCGCGAACCGCGGCGGGGTCGTTTTGCGCCGTCTTGCAATACAGGTCCGACGGGAGTTCCCGGATCGTTTCGTCGGCGGGGGTCCGGATATCGGGGAACGGGATGAAGCCGACCGAACACGGCGGCGGATCACCCATGTCGATCTTGAAGTCCAGCTTGGCGCCTTCGTCGACCGGCGCCCCACCCGCGACGGTGAGCAGCGCGGACATTAGCGCGGGAAAGATCACCAGCGCCTGCTCGACGGACTTGTGGTAGATGACACCGACCCGGCCCAGGTTGGCCAGGTTGGCGGCCAGCATCGGAAACGACGGCCGGATCCCGCTGAACGCGGTGTTGGCCTCATCGGTGACCCCGGGGGTCAACTGCAGCGTCGACCGGAGCTGCGGGTCGGCGTGCGCCACTTCGGTGGTGACCCGCGCCAGCGCGTCCGCGAGCGACTTGATGTTCTCGCCGCTGCGGATCTGGGCATCCAGGAACGGGCCGACCTGGTCGATCAGCTGGGTGGTTTGCCCGGAGTCGGCGTTGGCCTCGTCGATGAGCAGCCGCGACGATTCGATGAGCCGCGCCAGCTCGGGTCCGGACCCGTTGAACGCGTTGAACGTTTCCCGCAGCAGGTCTTTCAGCCGGCTGTTGGACACACTGTCGACCAGCGTCTCGGCCTGATGCAGCAGCTCGGCGATGTCCCGGCCGATCGCGGTGCGGTCCTGGCCGATCCGGGACCCGTTGTGCAGCGTGCCGACGGCTCGGGAGTTCACCGCGGCGCCCGCCGGCGGGTCGTCGCCGGGCGGGTCGTCGGCCGGCGGAACCAGATCGATGTACTGCTCGCCGATGGCGGACACGCTTTTGACGGTGGCGGTCACGTTGTCCGGGATCGGGGTCCCGGTGTTGAGCCGCATCTCCGCGTCGACGCCGTCACCGTTGAGGTGCACCGCCTGCACCCGGCCCACCGTCACACCGCGGTAGGTGACGTTGGCGTTTTTGTAAATGCCGCCACCGGCTTTGAAGTCCGCGGTGATGTTGTAGGAGCCGATGCCCAACGCGGTCGGCAGGTGCAGGTAGAACACCGTGATCGCGCCGACCGCGATCACGGTGACAAGGGCGAAGATGGACAGTTGGATGCGAGCCAGACGATCCAGCATTAGCGTGATCCCTCCTGCCCGGCGGCCGTGCGCGGCGGGATCTTGAACGGGTCCGCCGCCTGCCCCGACAGGTTGGCCATCTCGCCGATCAGGAAGTCCGGCGGGTTGAGGATCTCATCCATGTGCGGCATGTTCGGGTCGAAGGCGCCGGTGGTGAAGACGGTTTCCCCGAGCCGGCGCAGGGTGAGGTCGAAGGTGACGTAGACGTTGAGGAAGTCGCCGCGCACCGCGTTCTTGATGTAGGGACCGTAGAACGGGAACGTGGTGATGAACGGCAGCGCCTCCACCAAGTCCTGTGCCTGGTCGCCGAACGTCTTGATCACCGGGTACAGGTCCTTGAAGTCGGCGGCGAAATCGTCCTTGGTCGCGGCGAGAATCCGTGCCGCCACGGTCGCCAGGCTGCCCAACGCCCCGAACGCGTCGACGATGTGCTCGCGGTTGTCGTTGAGTACCTTCAGCGCGCCCGGCAGCGACGCGAGCGCGGCGTCCAGGCTCCTGGCGCTGCCCGCCAGCGTCCCCGCGACGCGATTAAGCCCGTCGGCGGCGGCGATGATGTCGGCGGTCTGGCGATCCAACGATCCCGCCAGGTCGGCCAAGCGGGGAATCAGCCCGGTGAAGGTCCCGCTCCGGTTGGCGATCGCCGCGTACGCCTCGTCGGTAATGTCCTGCAGCGCACCGAGATTGCCCTTGTTGACGACCATACCCAGCGAGGACAACACTTCCTCGGTGGTGGGGTACCGGCCGGTGCGGTTCAGCGGGATCTTCGAGCCCGGGCCGAGCGTACCCGCCGCGGGCTGGTCGTGCGGGGCGGCCAATTCGATGTGCTGGGAGCCCAGCAGCGAGGTCTGCGCGATTCGCGCGGTGGCGTTGGCCGGCAGGTGGACGTTGTGGTCCAGCGACAACTTGACCGCCGCGTAGAAGCTGCCGTCCGGCCGCTGCACGGCGTCGATGCCCGAGACGCTGCCGACGGTGACGTCGTCGACCATCACCGGCGAGTTCTGCGGCAGGGTGGCGACATCGGGCAGGTCCACGGTGATGGTGTAGGACCCTTTGCCATGTCCCGCGGTGCCGGGCATGTTCAGCGAGTTCAGGCCGCCGAACTGACACCCCGCCAGCAGTAAGGTTCCCGCGCCGAGGGCGCCGGCCCGCAACGCGATCCGCCTCATCGGCCACCCCCTTGCGCCTGCGGCGCCGCCG
>PPEA01000779.1 GCA_002967005.1 Mycobacterium talmoniae | reverse complement strand
CGACTTGCCCGATGTCGAGCCCATCGGCATCCCCGGCTGCTCGACCTCGCCGCCGACGGCGAAGTGCTGGGCGTTGCGCCACACCTGCGCCTGCTCGGGGGTGAGCACCTGTTCGCCGGGGGTCAGCCACGCCGGGACGGTGTCGGTGCCGACCGGGCCGCCGGTGGCGTGATGCTCGGGCGGCCTGGGCAGCCACATGGGCGATGGGGATTCTTCGGCAATTGCATCGCGCCCGGTATGCCGGCGCCGGTGCCGCGAGCGCCCCCTGCGCCCCGGCGGGTTCGAGCCCCATACGGCCGAGGTCGGCGCCCGACATTGCGCGAGCGATAGCCTGCGGGTCGGCCAGCGGGGCGCCGTCGGGGCCCACGAGGCCCTGCTGCTGAAGGTGCGCGAGCACCGAGGGCGGCAGCGCGGCCGCCATCGGCGACTTGGGCGGTAGCGGGTTGCCGTTCTCGTCGATCCGGCCGTCGGAGACGCCCTTGTAGTAGTCGCGCATGCTCAGGCCGTTCGGGAAGGCATTCGGAACGGGCGCCGGGGCCGACGGTGCGACCAGTCCCGACGCGCCGGCGTCGCGCCGATACCGCTGCCGCCAGCGCTCCGCGGTCGGGCCCGGCGCGGCCCCAGACCCGTCGAACGGCACACCGCCGCCGTACATGTCGGCCATCGACGGCAGCGCGGCCCCGTCGGAGTCATACCCGCTGTAGCCGCCGTAACCGCTGCCGAGCCCCGGCATCTGGCCGCCACCGAACGCGCGGACCATCGCGCCCTCGATCGGCGCGATCGCCAGATCGGCCAGGAACGTCACGGCCCACTTCGCCAGACCGGGCAATCCCTCGTTCAGCCCGAAGTTCGCCGGCAATGGAGCACCGAACTGCATATTGCCCACGCCGCCACCGCGGTGGAAGCTGCCCTGCTGGGCCTGCGCGAGCTGCTGGTGCGCGCGGTCGGCGTCCTGGCGGGCGAACCGTAGATCGGACTCCAGCTTGTCGCGCTGCGACTGCTTGGCGTCAGCCTTCAGCTCGGACTGCTTTTCCTCGAGGTACTGCACCCGAGCGTCGGCCTTCTCCGCGCGCTCCTGGGCCGCGGACACCTTCGCCGGATCCGCGGCGAAGTACCCGCCCGCACCGCCGAAACCGCCGTCGCCGCCCAAGCCGCCGCGATCCACGACCAGTTCGTGGCCACCCTGGGCACCAGTGCCGGCTCCTACGCCATGACCGAGGCCGCCAACGCGGTCGCGGCCGGTTAACCCCTTTCGCAGGCAACGAGTTAAGGAGACAGTGATATGCCGACGCGTTTTATGACCGATCCGCATCAGATGCGGGCCATGGCGGGCCGTTTCGACGTGCACGCCCAAACCGTCGAGGACGAGGCCCGCAAGATGTGGGCGTCCTCGACCAACATCACCGGAGCCGGCTGGGGCGGAACCGCGGCCAACACCTCCTACGACACCATGGGCCAAATGCAGACCGCGTTCCGCAACATCGTCAACATGCTGCACGGGGTGCGCGACGGGCTGATCCGCGACGCCAACAACTACGAGCAGCAAGAAGCCGCCTCCCAGACCGCGCTGAGCAGCTAAGGAGCAATCGCATGAGCATCAACTACCAATTCGGCGACGTCGACGCCCACGGCGCGCTGATCAAGGCCCAAGCCGCCTCCCTGGAGGCCGAGCACCAGGCCATCATCGCCGACGTGCTCGCCGCCGGGGACTTCTGGGGCGGCTCCGGGTCGGTGGCCTGCCAGGAGTTCATCACCCAACTGGGCCGCAACTTCCAGGTCATCTACGAACAAGCCGCCACCCACGGCACCAAAGTCCAAACCGCCGGCGGCAACATGGCCTCCACCGACGGCGCCGTCAGCGCCAGCTGGGCCTAACACCTCACACACCACTCGCGCGAGTGTGACCTGGCACCCCGCCAGCTCACACTCGGCGCAGTGCCGCCGGGACGGCGGGCGTCAACATGCCGTCAAAGTTCGACCGTCGCGTGTTAAGAACACGTAAACGCACCTGGTCACCGTACTGTGTGCTGCGCAATCGTGGCCGCAGACCACGCAGTAGCTGGCTCTTTGTCATGAGCCGGTGTGAATCGGTGAGGAGTGTTCATGTCGTTCGTAACCACCCATCCGGAGGCGCTCACGGCGGCGGCCGGCAAGCTGCAGGGCATCGGGTCGTCGCTGGCCGCCCAAAACACTGCGGCGGCGGCACCGACCACCGGTGTGGTTCCCGCCGCCGCCGATGAGGTCTCGGCGTTGCAGGCGACGCAGTTCTCCGCCTACGGCACCCTGTACCAGCAGATCAGCGCGCAAGCCACCGCGATTCACGAGATGTTTGTCAACACCCTGGGGGCGAGCGCCGAATCGTATGGCAGCACCGAGTCCGCCAACGCCGCGGCCAGTTCGGCCCAGTCGGGGCTATCCGGGCTGCTCGGATTGTTCACCGGGTCCGCCTCCGGGCCCTACGGCCTACTCCCCACCGCCCTCAGCAACGGCGGCATCATCGGCGCCATGCAAGTGGGCAACTTCGGTTCGGCCGCCTCGGACCTGCTCCAGCTGGGCAGCTCCGGCTTCCTTGCTCCGGGCGCGCTGACCGGCGCCGAGGGTGGCGAGGCCGCCGCCGCTACGGGCGGGGGTGA
>PPEA01000778.1 GCA_002967005.1 Mycobacterium talmoniae | reverse complement strand
TGCGGACATAGGCCATTCGGGCACCTACGGCCCAAAATTAGTGCGCAAATTTCGCTTCACCGCCCACCAACACCGCAGGTCACAGACCTACGGGGTCGCGAACCTCCGCTCGGTGATAAAAGTCAGGGAGGGGCCAGTCTAGTGCTCTACCTCGACGCGTCGGCGATCGTAACCTACGTGCTCAAGCGTCCGAACGTTGCAGACCTCACCGGATATCTCAGAGACCACCCAGACACGGCGCTAGGTACGAGTACCCTGGGGTTAGTTGAAACGGTCCGCACCTGCGATCGTTTCGGCGACTTCCCTAATCTGATGGTCCAACTTCTGCGCGATTACACCGAACTCCGCCTGACCGCCGAGATTCGGGACCAAGCGGCGAATCTTCCAGGCGGACTGAAGACCCTGGACGCGATTCACGTAGCGACCGCCGAAACGCTCGGCAAGCACATGGTTGCCTTCATCACCTACGACCGTCGAATGGCGGACGTCGCCGAATCGCTCGGCTTCCCGGTCGCATCGCCCGGTATGAGGCGCTGACTGCGGGGGGAGTGGGCGCGGTGGGAACCCCGGATGGGCCGGACTGGACGGCGGCGGCGTGCGCGGTACCTGGTGTGCCATTTCGCCTGCCAATCCTCGAGCGTCGCAAGAACCTTGGCGCAATCGGGCCACAACAGGTGGCATCGCCGGGGCTAGATCCGGTGGCGTAGTGGGTCCGCCGCCGGATCCCAGGTTGGTTCCTGCCTCTGGGCTTGCCGTTTGAGCATCCTGCGCAGCCCGCTTCGGTCCCTGTGTTCTTCGCGAATCCGGCGGATGCGGCGCCGAAGGACGGCATTACCCGCTACGTCCTGCTCAATGCGGTCAAATACCTGCCCAACCTGGTGCAACGCCTCTCGGTAAGCTTGGACGTACCCCCGTTCGATCGCCCGGCTCAACGAATCAGGCTGCATACGCTTCGCAGCCTGGTTGAGTTCCAGTCGCACCAGGTCGCCCTGTATTGACACCGTGATCTTCCCGGCATTCTCTGTATCCCCGGCCGCCGCAACGTCAACTGTGCCCGCTACATTCGCAATCCAGCCACCGAGCCAACGAATCAGCTCGTCGTCGCCCAACTCCTCAAAACCCATAACCATCCTCCGGTTTCGGGAATATATACGTGGCGGGGACGGCTTAGTGGGGGACTTCATCGAGGCCGTTGGCAGCAAGTGTCTGCGTCATCGCCGCCACTACGCGCTCGGCCGGCCAGTCATCGGGCGCTGACACCAGCGTGCCCTTGGCGAGCGGCGCCGACGTCAAGCCCTCTGCCAATTCGGCAATCGCCCCCACCTCTTCGCTGATCCACAAGCGGTATCCGACACCGATTTTCCAGTTACCGCGCCGGGCCGTGCGATTCACTGGCGAGTCGGCAAGGTCCAACACCGACGGCTCCCACGTTTGGGCGACCGCCGCACACACCGTGTCCGCGGTCTGGCTTGTCGAGCCACCCACGACCATCTCCCGCAAATCAATTGTCAAATGGTGCCCCGGAATGCGTCCGCCTGGCGAGATGAGACCGGCCGCGACGTGTACGTGAAAGCCAACCCGTGGGCCTGCACCGGACACCGTGAAGCCGTATCCGCTCTCAGGCTCTGGCTCGCCGAACATGCCAGTGATGACGTGGCTCCGAACGATTTCGGTCAATTCATCCGGCGAGCCTTCCCAGCGACGGCCCTCGGGCGTCTGCCAGTCTTCGATGTCGAAAGCTGCACCCAATTCGCTCAATAACGCATCCGTACGCGCCGCGATCCACTCCGGGGACTCCCCAGCAGCCACCCAGACGGCGCGCACTATCGCCTTCGCCGCCCAGACCGGCCGCACCGAGGGAACCTGGCTCATGACTTCGGAGTGTAGATCACGTCGATGTCAAACAAGCGGCGGTCCGCGAACAGCTCGCGGATAGCTACCGCACCATACGGGTCCGACACATGCCACTCCAGGATGGCGCCATCCGGCAACGCCCGCAGCTGTCGCAGCGCCTGGTCGACCGCGTTTTGCGCCCGCATCTGCCAGTACGGGCTATCGGGCTGGAAGTACATGCCCCGAAAAGCGGTGCCCTTGTTGCCGGATTTCCCTTCGAGAAAGACCTCCTGGTCGCCTCGGCCGGTATAGCCATCGTAATCAACGGGCTTCCCTGTGTCGGGATCGATCCGCACGTACTCAGGGATAAGGCCGTCTGGTGTCCGTTCGGCACCGGAGATCTGCTCCTGGTAGTCCATCCACTCCTGGTGCGGTCCCCGGTTGACATGCGTCCAGCCCGGCTCGGTGTCGCCGCGGCTCCAGGTGGACTCGGGAGTATGTGGCGGCCACTCACCGGGGTGATAGGGGTCGCCGATTCGTACGGGACGGCGGCGTTGGGGTCGAAGGTGTCGGGCGGCGGGGGTTGCGGTGGCGGGGCCGGTTCCAGCGGGACGGTACCGGGATGATCCCCGTTGGCGGGCGTGCCGGTATCGCCGCTGCCACCGTGGTCGCCGAGGCTGGGCGGTTCGTGAGGTGATGGTGGCGTCTCGCTCGGAGTTGCCGAGTGCGGGGCCGGCTCCGCGTGCGCCGGAGGTACCTCACCGGGTGGTGGCGCGCCGGGAAGGCACTGCTGCCGCTGACACAGT
>PPEA01000777.1 GCA_002967005.1 Mycobacterium talmoniae | reverse complement strand
ATTTCGCGGCCGAGGCTGTCTACCCCCACCGCCGCCAGCGCCGCATGGTCGAGCTCGTCGACCGCCTGGACTTCCCGGCGCAGGGCGTAGTCGATTTCGCTGGCCCCGCCGTCGGTCGGGAACGGGTCGAGGTCGCGGCCGGCCCGCAACGTCAGCCCGTGCCGCTGCAGCACCAGACTTAGCCGCCGCCAATGCTGTTCGCGTCCGAGATCCGCGCCCAAGAACGGCACCCAGACGTCGGCCCGGTCGGCGATCGCGCGCCCCAGCGCCGACACCACCGCATCGACCTCGGTCAGCTCGTCGTGCGCGCCGGCTTCACCCGGCGCGAACGCGAACGCGTCGGCGACCACACAGGACTGCTGGGCCGCCAGCTCGGCCAGGTCGTCCCGGTGCCCGCCCACCGTCTCGTGGTCACCGAGCAGAACGACCCGGCTCTCCCCCGTCGCCTGGTGTCGACAATGCCGCATGGTTACCTCCCGCTGTCTGAACCTCGCTGTGGCCGCGCCCGTACCGGCGCCCGTCCGGTGCCGGTCGCTTCGTCATCCGAGCCACCCCGAGCTGGGTTGGCGCGCCGTCGAGTCGGAGCTTGGCGACGGCGTCTCGTGAAGCGGACCCCACGCTAGGCCGGGGCACCGACAAGTCCCGGGTGCTCACCACGGGGCCTAGCGCGAGCGCCTTGTCGGTGCCCGCCGCTAGCGTGACGGCCACCGCGAAAGGAGGAGCCATGCCGGATTTGGCGTCGCCGCAGGCCGTCGAACAATTCGCCGACTTGCCTGCGCGCCACCGCGACCCGCTGCCGTCCTTGACCCCGGAGTGGCTCGACGACGCCCGATGCTCCACGCCGCGCACCCAGCGGCGGGACGGTCCGGGATGCGCCGCGGCCACCGGGACGCCGGGCGGCACCTCAGGTATGGCGTCGACCGTCGGCCTGCGGTATCGTGCGCCGGTGCACACAGCGGCGTGCTCGGCGATGAGCGGCGCGCTGGACGCTACCCCGCCGCCCGTCGAGGGCCACCCGAACAGCAAAGCGCGGCAACCCCTATGGGTGGAGCCGCCGTCGGGGCCCGCAGCCACGGCGCGGTGGGCATTCGCCGCATTCTGCCGCGTCGAGGCCAAATTTGCGCTGGGTAACCAACTCTGGCAGCAAACCCGCGCCCATCCAGACACCCGCCTGACCCGCCGGCGGCCGACCCGCGAATGCGTGCTGGTCGGCGACCGGCCCAGCGAACTGCACGTCGAAGTCGCCGCCGACCGTTACCGGCTGCACCACGACTCCGGGGGCGATCGCCCACTTGGCCCGCGCGACCCGAGCCGCGAGCCCCCAACCGAAAGGGAAACACTAGGTGGCAACCATCAGTGAGCTGGTCCGAACGACCGGGGTCAGCGTCCTCACCCCGCACGACGGCGACGTCGACATCCCGGTGCTGTCCGGCATGCAGCGCCAGGGCGACGTGCTGGTGTTACCGGCCGCGTACCCGGCGACCACCGCGGTGCCGGCGTCGGGCACCCCGGTGGTGCACGCCGAGAACGGCGGCAACACCCACGTCATCTACGCCGCGGACGGACCGGTCTACTGTGACACCGACGCACCCCACGACCTTCGGGTCGCCAGCCTGACGGTGCCCGACGGCTCCATCGCCTACCTGGGGCATCCCGAGCACGGCTACATGGGGATCGCGCCGGGCAGCTACGAGATCCGCCGGCGACGCGAAATGGGTGCAGCGGCACGGCTGATCGCCGACTGACCCTTCCGGGGTCACGCCCCGCTCCGCGGTTGCAGCCGGCGCAGCGCCGCCCGGAACTCGGGGTTCGGGTCCACGCCCGGCAACACCGCGCACACGTCGCGCAGCGCGGCATCGACATCGATGCCCCGGGCGCGGGCGCCGTACAGCGCGGCGATGGCCGGGGTGCGGCTGTAGGCCTGCACGCAGTGCAGGAACACGGTGCGGCCCTCCGCGCGCAGCTGCTCGAGCGCGCGCACGGTGTCCAGCAACACGAAGTCCAGGTTGGGGTTCTCCCCCTGCCGGTCGATGAGCCGCACATCGAGGTGCTGGGCCCCGGCGGGCAGATCGGCGTCGGCGACCCGGCACAACGACACCACCGCATCGACCTCCGCCGACAGACTGCCCAGCGCCGCGATCCCGCCGATCCACACCTTCGGGTCGTGCGGATGCGGCACGGCCGCCCGGGCCTGCGGGTAGCCGCTGTAGTCGAGGGGGTCCGGCCGGCCCTTGTCGATGATGTTGTCGGCCAGCTGGATCAGCCCGCGGGTCGTCAACCCCGGCCAGCCGTGCAACATCAGCCGCCAGCGCGCCGGCACCGCCGAGGCCCCGTACACCGCGCCCAGCAGTCCCCCCGCGATCGCGGCCACCGTGTCGGTGTCCCCGCCGCCGCGCACCGCGGCCTCCAGCGCCAACCGCAGATGGTCGGCCCGGAACACTTCCGCGCCGGCCTGCTCGATCGGCACCGGGGTGGTGGCGATCGCCGACCAGGCGCCCTGCAGGGCCGCGACCACCCAGCCGTTGTTGCCGGAAAAACGCCGCCGGCGAGGAGTTTTCGGCCTCGTCCAGCCGCGCCGCCCACCGGTTGCGCCGGTCGGCGTCCAGGTGGCCCAGGCCGATCCGGGCGTCCAGCTGCCCCG
>PPEA01000776.1 GCA_002967005.1 Mycobacterium talmoniae | reverse complement strand
GTGCGGCAGCGGTTGGGCGGTGCCGCGCTGATCCCGGTGCTGCGCGACACCGGGCTGACCATGCTGGTGTGGTCTGTTGTGGTGGCCGCGGCGTTGGCGTTCGGCTGAGCCCCGGTCGCCGAGCAGACGCAAATTCGCACGATCGGGCCGAGGATCGTGCGAATTTGCGTCTGCTCGCGCTGCGACGGGCCCGCTAGGCCGCCTTGTCGAGCAAGGTGACGACCGACGCCCGCAGCCGCACCGGGTCGACGTGCTCGGTGATCACGTCCAGCGCCGCCGGGTCGCCGCCGCGCAGCACGCCCAGCACGAGGTGCTCGCAGCGGATCTCTTTGTCCTTGTGCGCCAACGCTTCCCGCAGCGCCAACTCCAGGGCCTTCTTGGCCGCCCGGGTAAATGGGATATGTCCGCGCCGACGGCGGCGCCGCCCCGATTTGCGCAACGCGTTGTCGAAGGCGTCGGCGCCGAAGGTGCGGGCCACGCTGTCCCGGACGGCGCGCAGGTCGATCCCGAGGGACCGCAGCGCCTCGGCATCGGCGTCGAACGACTCGTCGGGTGTCGCCAGCCGGGCCCGTACCGCGTCAGCGGTCAACCCGTAGCCGCCCAACAGCGCCGACAGGTCCGTCCCGGCGGCCTGCACTATTCCGAGCAGCACGTGCTGCGCGCCGATTTCGCCGGCGCTGAGCTCGCGGGCGTCCTCCTGGGCCAGTACGACCGCGACCCGGGCATCGCGGGTGAACCGCTCGAAGACCATGGTTCATCTCCTCCGGTTGTACTTCTGATGCACGGCCTGGCGGCTTACCCCGAGCGCGTCGGCGATGGCCTGCCAGCTCCAGCCCTGCTCGCGGGCGTTGGCGACGTGGATGGCCTCCAACCGCTCCTGCAGCCGCTGCAGCGCGCGGACCGCGCGCAACCCGACGGCCGGATCGGCGCTGGTGGCCCCGTCGGCGCCCAACGACACCTCGGACACGTCACTCATAGTCGTCAAGATAACTTGACTACGCCCGTGCTGTCAACAAATGTTGACAGCACTAGGCGCGTTGAGTCTGCGTGTACCCGGGGAAAGTGCGAGTAACCCGTCTGGTGGACGCAGAGTCAACGCGGGTTACTCGGGGGGCTCCTCGCCGCGCAGCCGGGCCCGCAACTGGTCGCGGTCGCGGCGGCGACGCTCGCTGACCGCCTCGACGCTGGCGGTGGCGCGGCGGCGCAGCGGCGCGAACACCCAAATCCCCATCGGCAGCGCCACGATCAGCGCGAACAGCAGCGCCACGATCGGCGGGAAATCGCGGATACCGAGCAGCCGGCCCACCACGTAGATCACCACGCTCAGCGCCGCCACCAGCAGCAACCGCGCGGTCGCGTACAGCGCGATGTCCCCGACCGCGCGCCGGGTGGAGGTCTGCGGTTCCGACACACGACGAGCCTAAAGCGTGCAGGTATATTCGGGCCAAGGAGGTGTTGAGTGTTCTACCTGCTCCTCGTCCTGGTTTTGGGGACGCTGGTCTACCTCGGTGTGCGTGCGGCGCGGGCACAAGCCGAACGGCCGAAAACTCGGGTGATCGGGCCGGACGACGATCCGGAGTTCCTGTGGCGGCTCAGCCACGGCGATAACAGCTCTTAGACGAAGCGCTGGTGGGACCGCTCGTTGCCGGGGAACCCGTCAGCGACCACGGCCGCCAGCTCCATCAACGCCTCGCGGGTCTCCCGCTTCAACCGGTCCAGGTGGATCTCGGCGCCTTCTTCCAGATGCGGGTCGAACGGCACCAGCCGCACCGCCCGGCAGCGCCGGGAGAAGTGATCGACAACCTTTTGCATGTCGACCTTGTTGGACCTAGGCCGCACCGCGTTGATCACCGCGATCGAGTTCTTCACCAACTCCTCGTGGCCGTGCGCGTCGAGCCAGTCCAGCGTCGCCGAGGCGCTGCGGGCGCCGTCCACCGAGCCGGAGCTGACCACGATCAGGGTGTCGGCCTTGGCCAGCACCGCCGACATGGCCGAGTGCATCAGCCCGGTCCCGCAGTCGGTGAGCACCAGGCTGTAGAACCGCTCCAGCACCCGCAGGGTGCCGGTGTAGTCCTCGGCGCTGAACGCCTCGGACACCGCTGGGTCGCTTTCGGAGGCCAGCACCTCCAGCCGGCTGGGGCCCTGGTTGGTGTAGCTGCGGACGTCGCTGTAGCGCTCGATGCCCTCGGCGTCGCGCAGCAGATGCCGCACCGTGGCCGGGGTCTCCATCGGCACCTTTTGGCTCAGGGTGCCGCGGTCGGGGTTGGCGTCCACGGCCACCACCCGGTCCCCGCGGATCGAGGCGAAGGTGGCGCCCAAGGTGGCGGTGATGGTGGTCTTGCCGACCCCGCCCTTCAGCGACAGCAACGCGATCCGGTAGCAGCCCTGCAGCGGCCGGTTGGCCTGGACCACCAGGTCGTTGTAGCGCACCGTGCGGGGGCTTTCCCCGACGTTGATCAGATGCCCGGACAGCTCGTAGAGCGCCCGCCGCCAGCCGCTCGACGGCGGCGGCTTGACCTGCCGCAACAGCGAGTTGGTGGACAGATCCGAGTACGGCGCGGGCGGCATGGGCTGCTGCCGGTACGGCGCGTCGCCCGGCAGCAAGTCCGACGCGCCGGGGTGAGTAGGCGGGCGGCGGGTTCTGCCATGGCCG
>PPEA01000775.1 GCA_002967005.1 Mycobacterium talmoniae | reverse complement strand
GGCTACACCGACTACACCATTTTCGAGCGGGCCGGCGACGTCGGCGGCACCTGGTATGCCAACCGCTACCCCCGATGTGGCAGTGGACATTCCGGGTATTGTGTACCAGTTCTCGTTCGAGAAGTACCCGTGGTGGTCGCGGACCTTCCCCAAGGGTGCCGAGGTGCGCGGGTACATCACCCACCTGGTCGACAAATATCGGCTCCGCGACCACCTCCGGCTAAACACCGAGGTGATGCGCCGCGACTGGGACGAGGACAACCACGTCTGGGTGCTGACGCTGGATGACGGCTGCACCGTCACGGCGCGCTTCGTGATCACCGCGACCGGCGCGTTCGTCGAGCCGCGGGTTCCGGATATCCCGGGCCTGGAAGACTTCACCGGCACGGTGATCCAGACCCAGCGTTGGGACGACGATTTCGACCCGGCCGGCAAGCGGATCGCGGTGATCGGCACCGGCGCGACCGCGATCCAGGTGGTCCCCCAGCTGGCCAAGACCGCGGCCCGACTCGACGTCTACCAGCGCCGCGCGATCTGGGTCTTCGCCAAACCCGATTTCGCGATCCCCAAAGCCGTGCAGGCCGCATTCCGGGCGGCGCCGTTTCTGCAGACGCTGATTCGCGGTGTCGTCGCCGCGGTGGTGGAGATCGGCCTGGTCGCTATCACCGTCTACGGCAAGCAGATCACGCCGCTGGCCCACCTTCCGGCGTGGGCGTGCCGGGCCTACCTGTTCACCCAGGTGCGCGACCGGGAGCTGCGCAAAAAGCTCACCCCGCGTTACGGATTCGGGTGCAAACGCCCCAGCGTGTCGAATGTGTACTACAGGGCCTTCACCCGGGACAACGTTGCGCTCATCACCGATCCCATCGAGCGGGTGACGGCCACCGGGATCCGCACCCGGGCCGGCACCGAACGCGACATCGACGTGCTGGTGCTGGCGACCGGCTTCGAAATGTCCAACAGCCCACTGGTTTATCGGCAGCGGCCGGTCAAGGGCCGGGACGGCTTCGATTTGGCCACCTTCTACGAGTCACAGCGGGCCGCCGCCTATGAGGGGGTGTCGATGCCCGGGCTGCCCAACACCTTCATGGTGTTCGGGCCCTACGCCTGGTCGGGCAGTTCCTGGCATGTCATGGTCGAAAACGCCGCACGGCACGCGCTGCGGGTGATCGGGGAAACACTGCGCCGCGGCGCGACCGCGGTGGAGATCTCCCCGGAGGCCAACGAGCGGTTCCATCGGTTCGTCGACCGCCGCGGCTCGGAGACGTTGATGCACGGACGCGCCTGCGTGGACGCCAACAGCTACTACATCGACAAAAACGGCGACTTCTCGTTCCTGCGGCCCACCACGGCCTACCAGGCCACCCGGGCCTCGAAGACGTTCGACCTCGACGACTATCGCTACGACCCGTGACCCGCGGGTGACGGGTGTCCGCGCGGCACCCGCACCGCGCCACGAGGTTGACTAAAAGAGGGTGTGACAGAGCCCACAGGGCTATGGTTTACTCATCCGAGTGACATATCAGTCACCTAATTCTAGAAGCCGGGCACGCGAAGCAGGGGGCGTATGTCGTTGGTTGCCGGAAGACCGGCCGAACCCGCCGATGACGCGTCGCCGGACGTGGTCCGATTCCCGGGACCCGGTGCGCCGTCGGTCCTGTTGGCGGGGTTGCTGGCAACCTTTGTGCGGCCGGTGATCGCGCTGTTCGCCCGCTTCCCCGAGGCGTGGTGGCCCGTCGGCTGGGTGGATCGGGCGGCGATGCTGCTGCCGCGGCCGCGCCGGGTGTCCCGCCGCCCGGTGGCCCTGCCGTACTGTCGCGCCGAGTTGCTGACGCCGACGGCGACGTCGGGCGACTCCGGGTCGGCGATCCTCTACCTGCACGGCGGTGGCTTCATCGTCTGCGGGTTGCACACGCACCGCCGGTTGGCCGCCGACGTGGCGTACGCCGCGGGCCGGCCGGCCCTGGCGATCGGCTACCGGCAGTTACCGCACCATGGGCTCGGCGAAGCCTCGCGGACGCCGTCGACGGATTCCGTGCCCTCACCGCGCGGGGCTATACGCCGGCCGACATCAGCGTCGTCGGCGACTCGGCCGGCGGCTACCTGGCCGTCGCCACCGCGCTGACCGTCGCCCGGCTGGGCCTGGGCCGACCCGGCGCCGTCGTGCTGATGTCCCCGATGACCTCGGTCGATCCCGACCTGCCCGCCGCGGATGGTGCGCATGACCCGCTACTGACCGGATCGACCGTGCGCGCGCTCAGCCACAAGCTGGCCGCCAAGCCCGCTCCGCCCGGCATCTCGCTCCCGCTACCGCGGTTGGCGCACGAGGATCTGAGCGACCTGCCGCCCACGCTGATTCAGGTCGCACCCGCGAGGTGCTCCGCGACGGCGCCGAGGAGCTCGCGACCCGCATCGCCGCCGCCGGGGTGCCGTGCACACTGCAGATCTGGGACGGCCAGTTCCATGTGTTTCAGGCTGCCGCACCCGTGCTGGCGCCGGCCCGTGCGGCGGTATCGGAAATCGGGGCGTTCTTGCGCACCACCCCAACTGGGATCGGCGACGCGGGAGCCCGTCGTTGAGTCCAGGCACCCGCGTAGCACCCACCGCCGCATCTGCGGGGGTGGCCGAGCCCGAGGTCGAGGCGGCTGCGGAGGCCGCCGTCGCGGC
>PPEA01000774.1 GCA_002967005.1 Mycobacterium talmoniae | reverse complement strand
GCATCCCGCGCGTCGCCCAGCAGCCCTCCCGGGCGTAGCGGGGCCGCCGCTCACTCGTCGGCGGCGACCCGCTCCCACGGCGCCGGCACCGGGAAGTAGCTGTCCAGGAACGCGCCGACCACCCGGGCCCGTTCGGCGGCGTCGACCTCGGGGAAACTGCCATCGTTGAGGCAGAAGAAGTCGAACTTGCGCTTCTTCAGCAGCCCCGGCAGTTTCGCCAGCCCCGAGCGCAGCGTGGTGTCCACGTACAGCATCTTGGCGGCCTCCTGCTGCACCGCGCGCCCGCTCATCAAGGCGTAGTAGTGGTACAGCGAGTTGGTCACCGAGATGTCGGTGCTGGCCCGGAACCGGCTCGCCTGGGTGCGGGCGAAGTCCACGGGGAACTCGGCCTCGAGCTCGTGCAGCACGCTCTTGCGCAGCGGTGCCGCGGTGTGCTCCAGGTGACGGGTGATGATCTTGCCGAACTTCTCCCACAGCAGCTGCCGGTTGACCCGCGCCGCGTTCTCGAAGCCGCTGCGCTCGGGGTGGTTGGTGCCCAGCCCGATCCGGGTGCCGGCCTCGATGAACTTCGTCACCCCACCGGGCGAGAAAAACATCGCCGGTGACAGCGGCCGACCGAAGAACATGTCGTCGTTGGAGTACAGGAAATGCTCGGCGAGGCCGGGAATGTGGTGCAGCTGGGTCTCCACCGCGTGGCTGTTGTACACCGGCAGCGCGCTGCGGTCGGTGAAGTGCTCCTTGGCCCGCACGATGGTGACCTTGGGGTGCGGCGCCAGCCACGACGGCACCGGCGAATCGGTCGCGATGAAGATGCGGCGCACCCACGGCGCGAAGGCGTGCACCGACCGCAGCGCGTAGCGCAGCTCGTCGATCTGGCGGATCCGCGCGTCGGCGTCGTCGCCCTCGCCGACAACGTGGTTCGCCATCACGGCGGCCCGCCGCGCGCGGAACTCCGGGTCGTTGCCGTCGACCCAGGAGAACACCATGTCGATGTCGAACGTGATATCACCGGCGTGCGGCGTGAACATCCCGGCGATCGTCGGCCAGGTGTGGCCGTGCAGATCAACCGTGGTGTGCACGATGTCGCTGAGCGGCAACACCTTCCGGGTCAACGAGTTCTCGATCGGGCAGATGGCCTGCTGGCCGTCGAACACCCAAAACTGCAACTCCACCCCCGCCGAGGCGCCGTACCGCAGCCCCGACCGCGGGCATTCGCGGCGACGGAACACCCGCAGCAGCCGCGGGTCCGGGGCCACCGACAGCAGCCCGTCGGCCAGATACACCGAGCGGCGCCCGGTCCCGTCGTAAACCTTGGCCCGCAACGGCATTTCCAGGCAGGCGGCCATCAACACCTCGGCCACCCGGGCGCGCAGGGCGATGTCCACGACGAGCGCGGGACGTCCGTCGGCGCCGCGGATGAGCAGAAACGGGATACCTGCCGCGTCGAGTTCGGCGCGCAGGAACACCAGGTCGGCCGCCATCGCCTCATACGGGGTCAGGCGCAGCCCATGGGTTGAGCCAACAACGGGAGCTTCGATCATGCTGGTCACGGGTCCACCTGCCTTCCACACGCGACATCGGTCAAGGGTGCACAACGAGGGATCCCGCGGAGCGGTCGAGCGGCGACGGTGCCCTCACACGTTGAGCTTCGGCACTGGGCGACGTATCCCCGTACAGCCGGGAAGCCACTTGGGATCACCCCTTAAGCCGGGGAGATCTGTCCTGATCTTGGGCGTCTCTCGACGTCGTCAGATCAGTGGCCTGTGTTCATCCAGGAGCCTCGCCTAACGAGGTGCATCCGCGAGGGTACACCGTTTTGCGGACTCGGCAACTCGAGTTATTCCGGGCGGCCCTGTCGTCCGAGCAGCTCACCCGGGCGGTCCCAGCCGACCCCGAACCGGTCGAAATCGCCGTCGTAGGAAACGATCCCGGCACGATGCTCCACGGCCAGCGCCGCCAAATGGGCGTCGTTGACCAGGTTTCCCCCGCTCCCCGCCCGACCCAGCATCGTGGTGAAGACCTCGACGTGCCGGGCCGTGGGGTTCACCAGCACCGCACTCGGCGCGGCCAGCCAGTCCGCAAGCCGTTCAGCCGCTTCCGCGGGGCGCAGCGGATCGGGGAACAAGCCCTCCTTGGTGGACAGCCGGGTGAAGGCCAGCAACGGCACCCAGGCGAAGCAACGCGATCCGCCCCGGACAGCGCGCCATCCAACCAGCGCCGCGAGGCATTGTGGTGCTCGGCGGCTGTGTTCACGGCGTACAGCAGCACGTTGGCGTCGACGATCCTCATGGGCGTTATGCACCGCGACGCTGCCGGCGGATCAGCTCCTCATCCTCCAGGTCGGCCGCAAGTTGCAGGGCCCGGTCGAGGTTGACCGTGGGTACACCCAGGTTGGCCGTGCGGGTGGTGAACCGCCGCGGCTCCGCGCGTCCCGCCGCGCCATCGCGAATGGCGTCGTTGAGCGCCTGCTTGAACGACACCTGGCGCTCGGCCATCCGACGCCGCACCAACTGTTCGACGTCATCGTCCAACGTCACCGTCGTCCGCATCCGTGACAGCATAGCATCAAATATTTTGACAGCATGCTGTCAGATGCCCTACGAGGGCTCGGGGACGCCGCGCGGGCCGGCGCCCACCGCATCGGCCAGCAGCTGCAGCAGCCCGGACAACCCG
>PPEA01000773.1 GCA_002967005.1 Mycobacterium talmoniae | reverse complement strand
CAGGTGAACCTGGATGCCGGACCGCGGGCCGGGTGGGCGGCGCGGGTGTGGCTGGCGCATGCGTTGGGCCCGACGATGGTCGCGATCGCCGCCAACTCCCCGCTGCTGGGCGGCGCGTTCTCCGGCTGGCAGTCCACCCGGCAGTGGGTGTGGAGCCAGCTCGACGCCGCGCGCTGCGGGCCCATCCTGGGCGGCAGCGGCGCCGACCCCGGGCCCGGCTGGCGGCTGGCCCACAGCATCTGCGCCGACGAAAGACTGGCCGGCGCGGTGCGTTTCGCCACCGACACCGACTACCGCCGGCTGAGCTGCTGTCTGTACTACCGCACCCCCGGCGGCGGGCTGTGCGGCGACTGCGCGTTGACCAAGAAACCGACACCGAGAAAGGCAGCGAGATGACCGACTCGATCACCGCCACTCCCCCGATCGTCGAGGGCGAGGACGGCGGGCGTGAACAGCTGTGGCCGCTACCGGCCGACGAAGAAAACCTGCTCAAGCTGATCCACCTGTGCTTCGACGAGTACTGGGACGAGATCTGGTTCGGCATCATCATGCAGGGCGCGGCCTGGGAGGTGGCCGCCCCCAACGCCCCCAAACGCATCAGCATGTACGACGGGTATGCCACCGTCGATTTCGGCCGCTGGCATTTCCACCTGTGCATCGGTGAGCACACCGCCAGCGGCCCCGAGCTGGGCCAGATCCGCCGGTGCGCACGCGCCGAGCTGTACCGCCGCATCGGCAGCGACGGCTGCCCCACCTCGTGGGGTGTCCGGCTCTACAACGGCCGCGACGAGCAGATGATGACGTTGATGCTGCCCAACCCGTTCCTCACCAACGATCAACAGCTGCGCGACGAGCCGGCCTTCGGGCAACTGGAGCTGTGGGATCGGCTGCGGGACACCTTTTTGGGGCTGGGGCCCGACCCGCTGGACCGCGCCGGCAAGGGATTCCGGCACGGCTGACGCTCTGGGCTTTCGCGTTGACTCTGCGTCCACCAGACAAAAGTTCGAGTAACCCACCTGGTCAGCGCAGAGTCAACGCGCGTCGGGCCGGTCGGTAGGCTGGCCCGGTATGGCGGACGGTCCCAAACCCCTGGACGGGTTTCGCGTGCTCGACTTCACCCAGAACGTGGCCGGCCCGCTGGCCGGGCAGGTACTGGCCGACTTGGGTGCGGAGGTCATCAAGGTCGAGGCGCCCGGCGGCGAGGCGGCCCGGCAGATCACCTCGGTGCTGCCCGGCCGGCCCCCGCTGGCGACGTACTTTCTGCCCAACAACCGGGGCAAGAAGTCGGTGACGGCGGACCTGACCACCCCCGAGGCCCACCACCACATCCTGCGGCTGGTCGACACCGCCGACGTGATCCTGGAAGGGTTCCGGCCCGGGGTGATGGAGCGGCTGGGCCTGGGCCCCACCGAATTGCAGTCGCGCAACCCACGATTGGTTTATGCCCGGCTGTCGGCGTTCGGCGGCAACGGCCCGCACGGCGATCGCCCGGGCGTCGACCTGATGGTGGCCGCCGAGGCCGGCATGACCACCGGGATGCGCACCGCCGACGGGAAACCGCAGATCATCCCGTTTCAGCTGGTCGACAACGCCAGCGGACACGTGCTGGCCCAAGCGGTGCTGGCCGCCCTGCTCAACCGGGAGCGGCACGGGGTCGCCGACGTCGTCCGCGTCGCCATGTACGACGTCGCGGTGGGCCTGCAGACCAATCAGCTGACCGTGCACCTCAACCGGCGAACCGAGACCGCGGCGGCATCGAATACCAAGCGGCGCAAAAGTGTTGGGTTCGCCACCCAACCCTCCGACGCGTTCCGGGCCGCCGACGGGTATCTGGTGCTCAGCGCGTACGTGCCCAAGCATTGGCAGCTGCTGTGTCACGCCATCGGGCGCCCGGACCTGATCGACGATGAGCGGTTCGCCGACCAGCGATCCCGGTCGATCAACTACGCCGAGCTCACCGACGAGTTGGAGGCCGCGTTGGCCGCCCGCCCCGCCGCCGAATGGGTCGAGGTGTTGCGCCGCAACGGCGTTATGGCCTGCCTGCCGCACACCTGGAAGCAGGTGGTGGGCACCCCGCTGTTCGGCGAGAACGAGCTGGCCCTCACCGTCGGCGACGGCGACGACGCCGTCACGGTGATCCGCACCCCGGCGCGCTACGCGTCGTTCACCGCGGCGGCCACCGATCCGCCGCCGGCGGCGGGCCAGCACAACGACGAATTTCTGACCGGCCCGGGGCACTGACGACGCCGACGCCCATTGTCATCGACCGGCCCACACTGTAACGTTCCACGGCGCGGTTACCGTGACCTTCGTCCCTTGGACAGCAGCACAGAATTGAGCATCCGTGAACCAGTTTGATCCCAAAAACGGTGAAGCACATGTGATTGTCGGTGTCGCCGAGGCGGCCATGCACATGTATCGGGCGGCCATCGAATCGCTGCCCTTCCCCGAGGACAAGAAGTTCCCCAAGCGGGCCGAGGTGGTGTTGACCGGTCTGCGCAAACTGCGTGCCTCGTTGACCGAGGCGGCGTGCTACAGCCGCTCCACCTCGACGGTGATCACCACCCTCAGCGAGGTGCGCCGGCAATACGACGACTTGATGGCCCGCGCGGCCGCGGGCCCCCAACGCGACCCTGGGTCAGCCAGCTCGTACACGGTGCCGCGTCCGCGCCAAGCTGTCGGCCGCGGAG
>PPEA01000772.1 GCA_002967005.1 Mycobacterium talmoniae | reverse complement strand
CGGTCGGTCGGGCGACGGTCCAGCCGGTGCCCGCCAGCCGCGCCGCGCCGGTGCCGGCCGCCGACACGGGCTGCCCGGCCCAACCGGGCGGCACCGACAACCCGCCAACAGTGGACGCCTGGGGCGACCCCGGCCCACACCGGTCCGCCGGCACCGGCGGGCGCCACCGGCTGCGCGGCACCGGCCAGCACCGCCCCGTCCAGGCCGGCCAAGCCCCCTTCGGCCTCGGCGGCCTCCTCGGGGAAGTCAAGAAGACCGCCACCGGCCAGGCCGATCAGGTCGGAGCCGGCGGAGGCCCAGTTGCCCAACCCGATGTTGGCGATGTTGGCGGCGTTGCCGGATCCCACCGAGGTGCTCCCGCTGCTCGGGACCCCGATGATGTTGGTCAGGAACCACTGAATTCCGTCGCCGATCGATGTCGTCGCCTGGTTGGTCTGCTCCGTGCCGTCATAGGTGACAGCGTTGTGTCCCAGGGCTTGCACCAGCTGCTGGTGAATTGCCGTCGCTTGGTCGCTGATCGACCGATAAAGGGTGCCGTAGGTGCCGAACAATCCCGCCTGCAGCTGCGATACCGGATCGGCGCCGGCCGGGGCGATCGAGGTGGTCACGCCGAAAGCGGACGCGTTTTGTGCGACCAGCGCTTCGCCAATACTCCCAAGCTGGCCCGCGGCTGACGCCATTGCTTCAGGCACTGTTTTCACAAACGACATGAAGTTCTCCTTGTCAAGGTCCGCGTGGCCGAAAATGAGTGCGGCGGTGGCGGTATCGGCCGCCACAGCACTGGAAGAATTTCAGCGATTTGAACGGTTGAACGTCGCGGTAACGGTTTATTAACCGTTATGTTCGGTTTTTAACGAAACCGCGCCAATTGTGAGGAAATCGCAACGTTCCTTTAAGGATGCCGAATTGCGACATTTACAGTGCGATTTTTTTAACTTTTTGGCAACGACCGCGGCGGGGCGCTCGCCGTCGCCCAGGCGCCGAGCGGCTGCCGACGAGCAACGGCCACTGCGCCCGCCGCCAGTGCATGGTCCATCGGTGGGAGCGAAATCGCTGCTGCCCCTTTAACATCGAAGATCTCACCTCGACGCCAGACCCGCCGCGGGGTGCGTGATCGGCAAGAAACCGTTAAGGGCCGTAAAAAAAGCGTTTGGTCGCTCGCCCCGGTCTTGCCTGGCCGCGGGGGGTGGCGTTACATAGCGCAGGCATCTATTCGACGATCGGCCGGGTCGTCGGGGACGGAAAGGCGCGTTCGTGTTGGTGTGTTTCGGGTCGACGGTGGTGCACGGACCGCGGGGCGACCACCTGGACCGTGTCTGCAGTCCCGAAAAGCGCTGCCGTGCCGAATGGTTCATCAACCGCCCGATCGCCGGCCGGGCACCGGATCCGGCGTACCGGTGCGACCGGCTGGGGGGTGTGGCGCGCCCCGCGCAGCGGGGTCACGGGCGCGTTGACGATCACCGCCGACCCGCCTGGCCCGGTATGGCTTGGGCAGGATTGCCGCCCCGGCTACCCAAAAAGTTATTGGCATAGTGGTGCACCTGCTGCCCGGGACGGCCTGAGATGACGTGGACCAAGCTGGCCCGCCAACCGTGCGCCGCGCTGCGCGCAATGCCGGTTTGCGCCGCGCCCCTCGGGGTGGGCTACCCGCGGGGGGAGGTGGCTGATCGGCGCGCGTGATCCCCGCCGCGCCGTGCGGTGCCGCACCCGGGTTCGACCCAGCGCCGGCATCCACGTGGTCACCGGCCACTACCCGGCGTGACGTCGTGAACATGCGTCCACTGGGGCAGCGATGACGCGCGTGCTGGTCGTCGACGACGACCCCCAGTTTCTGCGGACGCTGCACATCCTGTTGTCCGCACGGGGCTACGACACCGTCACGGCCGTCACCGGGTCCGATGCCCTGTGCGCGGCCGCCGTGCACCAGCCCGACGTCGTGCTCCTGGATCTGGGCCTGCCCGACTCCTCCGGCATCGAGGTGCTCGCCGGATTGCGGGGCTGGATGACGGCCCCGGTCATCGTCGTGTCGGCGCGCACCGACTCCGCCGACAAAGTGGCCGCCCTGGACGCGGGCGCGGTGGATTACGTGACGAAGCCGGTCAGGTCGGAGGAACTGCTGGCGCGGCTGCGCGCGGCGGTGCGCCGCGCCGCCACGGCTGACCCGGTGGTCACGACCACGTCGTTTACCGTCGATCTGTCGGCCAAAAAGGTGATCAAGAACGGCAGCAAGGTCCATCTGACGCGCACCGAGTGGGCGCTGCTGGAAACCCTCGTGCGGCGCCGCGGCGAACTGGTCGGACGCGAGCAGTTGCTCACCGCGGTGTGGGGGCCCGGGTACGCGATGGCGACCAACTATCTGCGGATCTACCTTTCCCAGTTGCGACGCAAGCTCGAGGACGACCCGTCGCGTCCGAAACATTTGCTGACCGTCGCGCGCATGGGTTACCGCTTTGAGGTATGACGATTCTTCTCACGGGTACGCAAAAGGTAGATAAAGGCGGGTCCCGTGCGGATCCGTCGGCGTATTTTCCGCGCCTTCGCCGCGACGGCAAGAAACGGGTGTCGGCGTAATTTTGTGCGCACGACATGACGCCACCCCGATTGTGGCGCTTTAGCGCGACAAACGGGGCGGCGCAGCCACCCCCGACCGGGTTGCCGGGCGCCGCGGGCGGACGCTAGCCGACCCCCACCGG
>PPEA01000771.1 GCA_002967005.1 Mycobacterium talmoniae | reverse complement strand
GGTCTCCGCGCGGCGGCGCGGCCGTGTTGGCGGCGGGTTTGTGGTGGCGGGCCACCGGGTTTGGCCGCGTCCCGCAGCACCCGGGCCATCTCCTCGGCGTGCTCGGCCACCGCACCGGGCAGCATCGCCCGGATCTGCTCCACCTCGGTGCGCCCCGACCGCAGCACCAACCGGATGTGCGCCTCCTTAAAGGAGGCCGCCGACACCGCACCGCTTTCGATCAGCTCCTCGCGCCACTCCAGCAGCGCCGCCAAGCGGGGATCGTCTTCGACCGGTCGCGCGTCGGTCATCGGCGCCGCTCCTCCCCATCGCGTCGTCCCCCTCGCCGCTGCGCGGTGGGGGTACCCCCACTGCATCGTCGCCGGCGCGGGTCATCTAGAACACCAGCGATCCGGATTCGGGGGGTGTGTCGTCGTCGACGGCGCCGGGCAGGCGGATCTTCGTGGTCGCCTCGAACTGCACGGAATCCTCGCCCGGGGCGAACATCGCAAAATCGTAGGTGGGCAGGCCATCCCCGACCTGCACCACCACCGCCCGGTAGTCCAGGCCGCGCCGGTCCACCGCGGCGTCGTCGATGGCCACCATCGAGCGGCCGGCGGTGACCGCGGTGTCGGTGAACAGCGACGCGTGGAACGGGGCGGCCGGCCCGGTGCGCTTCTGCAGCATCCCCCCGGTGAACTGGTCCGGCGACACCCGCTGCCCGGTCGCCGGGATCAACACACCGCCGGTCAACGCCTCGGCCACCCCGCTGGCCGGGTCATCGAACATCGCCTGAACCTGCGCCCACAGCGCGTTGGCGCCCTCGGAGCGCACCGCGCCGGCGGCGACGGCCTTCGACCAGCCGTCCAGCGGCGAACCCGAACCGGCACCGGGCATCCGAAACAACGTCACCGGCTCGTCGCGCAGCTGACGGCCGGCCGACTCCAGCATCCGCTCCCACGGGCCGGACAGCCAGCCGATGCCGTACAGCCGCTGCTCCAAGGTGCGCGCGGTCGATTCGGCGTCTTGCCCCGACGGCGCGGCCACCCCGATCTGCATGGCCCGGGGCAGCCCGTCGGTCAGATGCAGCCGAGCCGGCCGGGCCGGCGCCACCGGACCGAACGGGGTGCGCAGCACCTCACCGAGCACCCGATTCCAGGCCAGCAGCTGACCGTAGGCGGCCGACAACCGGCTGACATCCTGCAGCGCGGCCCGCAGATTGTGGTGCATCGCCTCGAGTTCGGACATCTGCGAGCGGCGCAGGTTCAGTTCGGCGAACAGGTGGCGTTGCCCGATGATGAACAGGATCAGCGCCGCGACGAAGTAGATGGCGATCACCACCGCGCTCACGATCAGCGAGAACGACCAGTCGGCCCAGCCGATCCCGGCGATGATCAACAGCAGCAGCACCGCCGCGAACACGGTCCAGCCGGCGGTGAGGGTGATGGTGGAGAGCACCCGCTGCCGCCGGCGCAGCGTCTCGTCCACCGCGTCGCGGTTAGCGGTCTGCTGAATCCGCTGCACCAACCCGCTGACCTCGCCACGGGCCCGGCCCAAAAAGTCCGCGAGCACCGAACCCACTTGGGCGGCGTAGCTGCGGCCGGCCCGGGCTCCCACTCGGTCAGGTCGGAGAAGGCGCGGCGCGCCTCGACCCCGGCGGCCGGATCGGCGAAGGTGCGTTCCAGCCGGCCCTTGAGGTCCGCGGTGCCCAACACGTCGCCGCCGGCCACCGCCGGAATGCCGATGACGGCCGCCAACGAGGCCGGGATCGCGGTGAAACGCGTCGGCCGCGCTGGGCACCACGTCGGCGCTGTCGTGCACGACGCCGACCGCCACCCCGACGCTGACCGGGTCGATCCCGGCGGTGCGCCGCCCGCCGTCGGCCAACGTCAGGGCGGCGTTGACGTAGTCGACCCACAGCGAGGTGAGATCGGCTTGCACCAGGTGCGCGGCACCGGGCTGTTCACCCAGCGCGGTACTCATCTGGTCGGCGCCCCGGCCGATGTCTTGCCAACTGCCCGCCTCGCCGCCGGCCACCACCGCGTACGCCGAATTCGACCCGCCGAACACGGTGTGCTGCACCGTGGTTGCCAGCACCGACTGCACCCCGCCCAGCATCCCGGACAACCAGGCCGACGGCGCGTTGCGCAGCGCGGCCCACAGGAAGGACAGAAACGTCTTCACCGCGTCGCCGATCGCGATCTGCTCGGTCTCTTTGCTGCCGATCTCCACCCGGCCGCTGCGCAGCACGTCGCGGTGTTTGGTCCACACGCCCGCGACACCGCCTGCGCGGCCAGCGGCACGTCCTGGATGTAGACCACCGGGGTCTGGCCGCTGCGCGGCAGCGGCAGCCGGCCGGCGGCGCTGAACAACTGCAGCCGCAGCTGATCCTCCACCCCGGCGGCGTCGAGTTGGCGGTAGAAGGCGCGCACCGCACGCAGCGTCTGACCGGGCAGGATCGCCAGATCGTCGAACACCGACTTATCGATCCCGGTCCACAGCCCGGCGACCGCCGCCACCACCGGGGCGACGTATTGGGCCACCTCCAGCGGTTCGGTAAGCGGCTCCAACACCACCGACCCCAGCCCGGGCCCGGCGGAATCCTCCGGGGCGATGAGCAGGTTGTGCCAGCCCTCCAGCACCAACGCCGGGTCGTAGCCGTGCGGGCCGGCCGAGCCGCGGGTGAACAGCAAGCGCAACAACGTGATCGGCGCGCCGACGGCGCTGGCCCGGACCACCTGCTCGAGGAGTTGCTCGACGGCGCGGGGCACCCGACGGTCGGCCGGCG
>PPEA01000770.1 GCA_002967005.1 Mycobacterium talmoniae | reverse complement strand
GGAGGCCCCGGGCGCAGCGCCGTCCGCCTATAGCGGAGGCGGCCCGTCGGTGGCGGTGCTGCCTTACGACCCGCGCACCGGCAAGTACCTGACCCCCGACGGGCGATTCGAGCAGCAGACGTTGCCCGGGGCGCCCAAGTCGTGGACGGATTTGATGCCGACCTAGCGAGGAGATGCAATGCGAGCACTGGTAGTGACCTTGGCCGCGGCGCTGCTCGGATTCGGCGCCGCGGTGACACCCGCGCAGGCCGAGCCGCTGGGGTTCGAACTCAACGGCAGCTACCGGGTCACCTCAAACGGCGAGTGGGCCAAGACCAACGAGGTGTACATGG
Organism: Mycobacterium talmoniae; assembly: GCA_002967005.1. Taxonomy (GTDB): domain Bacteria; phylum Actinomycetota; class Actinomycetes; order Mycobacteriales; family Mycobacteriaceae; genus Mycobacterium; species Mycobacterium talmoniae. The sequence goes on along the minus strand of PPEA01000770.1, from coordinate 2,450 downwards.
ACGAAGCCACCGTGGTGTCGGTGTGGACGATCAGCTCGAGTTGCGAGAACGCGCACGTCTGCACCGGCCAGGTCAGCAGCGACCAAGGCTGGACGGCGCCGCTGGAGTTCCGCAGCACCCGCTGGATCGTCGACCGGTACCACGAGAACTGGCAGACCTGCCCGGACGGCACCACCTCGCCGGGTCGTCAGCGCTACCAGTTCCAGGGCAGCGATAACAACGGGCAGTACACCAAAGCGAACACCGACTTACTGGTGGGCTACGACCGGACCATCGGCATCAGCGGCGCCTGCGGACGCAACCAGCCGACGGTGATTCTGCTGCCATTGACCCTGGTCCGGCTGTAGCGGAAGGTGGAGTCGCCGATGGGAAATCGTCGCAGAACGCTGGCCGGGCTGGCGGCGGCACCGGCTGTGGCGTTCATGTCGCTGAGCACCGCCGTTCCGGCGGCCGCCGATCCGCCCGCGGCCTGCGACTATCCGGCGTGCACCCCGGGCATCGCGGCGCACGTGGTGCTGGGGGCGCCGTGTGACAGCACCACCTACTACGTGTTCGGGGTGACCGACTGGGGTCGGATGGTGTTCTGCGGCTCGCCGCGGCGTTACGACCCGCGCTGGTTCCGATCACCGGAGATGCACGGCGTCAAGGACGAGAACTCCGACTGCGCCGGCTACGACGGTGATGTCGCGCAGGCGCCCGACGGACTGTTTTTGAGCTGTAACCCCCGCGACGGCGCGGCCCTGTGGCGCCGCGGGGACACCTAGCCAGGAGAGGAGCCCCGGTGCACAAGATTCTTGGTGTGCTCGCGGCGCCGGTGTGCGCCGCCACGATGCTGGCGTCGCCCGCCGGCGCGGACATGCGCTACGGCAACTACGAAGTGCTCAGCGACCGCTGGACGGATGCCTCCTGGGTGTGGGCGGTGTATCCGTGCGAGACGCCGGGTCAGTTCGACCAGATGCCGGCCGGGTGTGTGCTGGTGAGCGCACTGCCCCGGCCGCAATTCGGGAAGTACTACGGCGGCACCGCCAAACTGGTGGACGGCCGCTACTCGTTTACCTCCGACGTGCCCGACGGCCTGCGCTGCCCCGGCGCGGCGCTCCCGAGCCGCGACACCTACACCTGGGATGCCAACAGCTTGGCCGGCACCATCGAATCGCATTTCGACGTGGGCTGTTTCAACGGGCCGCCGGGGGTGAACACCTGGGATTTCGCGTTGACGCGCATGTAGCGCGCCGTGGCCCGGCTTAGACCGGGTCGAACGACGAGATCAGCCAGTGGCCGTTGTGCTTTTCGAGCCCGACCTTGACGCTGCTCATCGAGAAGGCGCCATCCGGGTTCGATTTGCTGACCGTCGTCTGGTTGAGGAAGACCAACACCTCGGCCGAGTCGGGGCTAATGCGCATGATGCCCTTACGCACCACCGCGGCCGAGGTTTGCACCTCCTTCTGCTTGGCCGCGGGAGTGACCACCTTTTGGGTGAAATCCGTGTAGTAGGACAGGAAATCACCGGTCAAATGGGACTTGGCGGAGGCAAAATCCTTGTCCAGGGTGTTCGGCGCGTAGCTGAGCACGGCCACCGCGCCGTCCGCGGCGGCCGCCAACGCCGCTTGCTCGGCGTCGGAGCCGAGCTGTCGATCCGGTTGGTACCGGGCGAAATACAGCCACGAGGCCACGCCGACCGACGCGATCAGCAGTACGGCGAGCACAATCGCGGCCCACCACGCCGGGGCAACCGCGCGGCCACGCCCGGCGCTGTCGCCGGTGGGCTCGACCGTTTCGGTGGTGGCGTCGTCGGCGTCCAGGTCCACCGCACGTTCGTCGGCGTCCGGCTCCTCGACAGCGGCGTCGGTGTTCTCCTCGGCGTCGCTCACGGGACGAACTCCACACTCGACATTTTCACCCGGTCCCCCTCCCGAACGACCTTCACCGCAAGCCGCCAGTTGCGCGGCTCGTCGACGGCACCACCGGAATTGCTGACCTTGGTGTTCGCGGCCACCAGCACCGTCGCGTCGTGGTCGGTCATCGAGTCGATGGCGGCGAAGGTTGCGGTGGCCTCGGTGACCGCCTTCGATTCCTTGGCCAGCTTGACGAAGTCGCCGGCCTGCTTCTCGAAGTCCTTCTTGAACTCGCCGGTGGAGTTGTCGAGGATGCGCTTGACGTCGTCGTCGACGGTGTTGAAGTTCAGCGACATCAACGTGACCACGCCTTGTCGCGCCGCCGCCATGTATTCGCCGGCCTGGCGCTGACGCTGCTGCACGCCGCGATCGTGCAGCACCATCAGCACGCTGGCCGCGATGAGCCCACCGACCGCCAGCACGGTCAGCGTCGCGGCCACCCAGCGCAGCGGCTTCCAGACCCGCCGGAGCCGCCCGGAGCGGTCGGCCTCGTCGGCCGCCGCCGCGGCGTCGTCGGGTTCGCTGGGCTCCGGCTCAGCGGGTGCTTCGGGCTCT
>PPEA01000077.1 GCA_002967005.1 Mycobacterium talmoniae | reverse complement strand
CCGGCCCGGGGTGGTCGACCGAGCTGCCCGGGCACGGGCGGCGGGGCGGGCGGCAAGAACAGCGCGGCCACATCGTCCGGATTGGGCGGCGTCACCCCGGGCGCGGCTGCCACTGCAGATACGGCAGCGGGGTTTGCGCCTTCGCCTCGGTTTCCGGGGTGTCGTAGATGATCTGACCCTTGTACGCGGTGATGGTGTTGACCGGGTGGAACAGCAGCGGCGGGAAGTTCATCGTCCAGCGCCGCATCACCGGCCCCATCCGCTCCTTGCAGATCTCGGCCCGCTTGAAGTTGTCCGGGTTCGACCCGGTGTCGAAGGTGCCGCCGCAGATGAACTGGACCGGGTTGCCGAAGTTGGGCACCGACAGCAGCCCCGCCACGGTGCCCTGCGCGGGCTCGTAGATGTTGTAGAAGTTGGCCAGGCCGTTCGGCGTTACGTGCAGCACCTGCTCGAGGTCGTCGTGCTGGTCGGACAGAATTTTGGTGAAATCGGCCAGCTTGTTGACCTGGCTGACCAGCACGTCGTTGTTGTCGTGCAAAAAGCCCCGCACGTCGCGCAGCGCCTGGTTCAGGGTGCCCAGGGTGCTGTCCAGGCCGGTCGACGCGTCGGCGAGCACCCGCGACACCGACGCGACATGGTCGGAGAACTGGACGATCTGCTCATTGCTCGACGACAACGCGTTCACCAGCACCTGCAGGTTCTTGACGGTGCCGAACAAGTCGGTGCGCGAATCGCCGAGCCGCCCGGCGGTCGCCGACAGCTCGCGCAACGCGTTCCGGAAGGAGTCGCCGTTGCCGTCAAACGTGTCGGCGGCCTGGTTGACGACGTCGCTGAGCGGGCCCTGCAGATCGGCGCCCTGCGGACCCAGCTGGGCGCTCAGCTGGGTCAGTTGCTCTTTGACCTCATCCCATTCCACCGGCACCCCGGTGCGGTCCAGCCCGATCGACGCGTGGTCGGCCAGGGTCGGCCCCCCGGTGTAGGCCGGGGTGAGCTGGATGAATCGCGCCGACACGATGTTCGGCGCCACGATGATGGCGCCCGCGTCGGCCGGCAATTGGACGTCACGGCTCACCGTCATGGTGATCTTGACGTCTTCGGCACGCGGCTCGATGGTGTCGATTCGGCCGACCGGCACCCCGACCACGCGGACGTCGTCACCCGGGTACAGGCCGACCGCCGAGGTGAAGTAGGCGGTGATCTGGTGACCGCCGCGCGACGGCCAGATCACATAGGCGCCGACCGCCAGCAACACAGCCAGCGCGACGGCGAGGGACCTGCGCAAGGCCCGGTGACGAGTGCGAAAGACGGAGAACACGGTCATGGTGACTTCGGCCTAATGATCAGGCGCTCGGCGATGTAGCCGCGCAGCATGTCGGCCAGGCTGTCCGGGAGCTTGCCGGGCTGGAAGTAGGCGTCCAGCAGCACTTCGGCCATGGTGGCCGGCGGCAGCCCGTAGACGTTGATCTGGAAACCGGGGCCGGAGCTCACCACCTCGCCCAGCGCGGTGGCATACCCCGGCAGCCGCTTGAGTGCCCCGCTGATCCGGTCCCGGCGGTCGATCAGGTTGTCCAGCACCGAGTTCAGTTTCGTCAAGGCCGGACCGATTTCGGCGCGGTTGTCGGTGACCAAACCCGACAGCTGGGTCGACACGTCGTCGATGCCGCCGATCAGGGTGCTCAGCGCCTGCCGCCGCTCATCGAGCGCGGCAAACAGCTGGTTGCCGTCGAGCACCAGCTGGTTGACCTGGTTGGCCCGCTGGTTGAGCACCTGGGTGACCGACTTGGCATGGGCGAGAAGCTGCTTGAGCGCCTCGTCGCGGCGGTTGATGCTGCGGGACAGCGCGGCCACGCCGTCCAGCGCGCCGCGCAGCTGCGGGGTCGCGTCGCGCAGCGAATCGGTGAGCACCTGCAGGGCCTGCTCGAACCGCGGCTTATCCAAGTCGCTGACGTTGCCACCGAGATCTTGCAGCGCGGTGTTGAGGGTGTACGGGGTGGTGGTACGGCCCAGCGGGATGTCCGTCGCCCAGCCCGACCCGCCCGGGGTGACCGCCAGGGACTTCTCCCCCAGGACGGTGTCGGTCCGGATCGCGGCCAACGACTGGTCGCCCACTCTGAGCTTGCGGTCCACGGTGAACGTCACCTTGGCGCTGGCACCGGCCAATGACACCGATTCGACGGCCCCGACCTTGATACCGGATACCGTCACGTCGTTGCCGGGAATGATGCCGCCGGCGTCACCGAAGTACGCGTGGTAGGTCTTGCCCTGCGGCCAAAACGGCAGGCTGGTGTACCCGAACGCCACCAGCACCAGGCAGGCCACCAAAACGATGCCGAAAATACCGGTGCGGGTCGCGCGATCGAGAGGCGTGCGGTCAGTCCTTGACAGGAGAACACCTCCCTTGGACGGGTCGGCGGGACCGCCGAACGGGATCAGGATGTCACTGCCGGCGGGTCCGTTGATCTTGATCCGGACGGTGCAGTAGTAGATGTTGAAGAACGACCCGTAGGCGCCCAGCGCGTTGAGCCGCAGATAGTTCTCCTCCAGCGGGTCCAACATGGCGTTGATGTCCTGCTGCCGCTGGTCCAGCTCGGTCGCCAACGGGCGGACGTTCTCCAGCACACCTTGTAACGGCCGTCGCGATTTTTGCAGCATGTCGGTCAGGTCGGTCTCGGCCGACGCCAGCGGCCCGATCGCCCCGGCGATCGGATCGCGGCCCTGCGCCAGGCCGGAGATCAGCTGCTGGAGCTGATCGACGCTTGAATCGAATTCGGCGCTTTTAGCGTCGACGGTGCCCAGGACGGTGTTGAGGTTGGCGATAACATCGCCGATGAGCTGGTCGCGGGCCGCCAGGTTCTGGGTGAATGCGCTGGTGGACGACAGCATCTGCGACAGCGCCCCACCCTGGCCCTGCAGCAGCTCGATGACCGCGCCGCTGATCTCGTTGACCTTGTTGCCGTCCAACCCCTTGAGCACCGGACGCAAACCGCCCAGCAACGCGTCCAGGTCCAGCGCCGGCTGGGTGTGTTCCCGCGGAATGGTGCCCCCAGGCGGCAGCTTGCGCAGGTCGCCGGGGCCGGACGCGATCTCCAGGTATCGGTCGCCGACCAGATTCTCGTACCGGACCAGCGCCCGCGTCGAGGTGTAGAGCTGGTAGCGCTTGTTGACATCGAAGGTGACGTCAACGCTGTGGTCCGGCGCCAATTCCACGGATTTCACGGTGCCTACCGGGATGCCGGCGATGCGCACATCCTGGCCGGACTTCAGCCGGGAGGCGGTGACGAAGTTGGCGTGGTAGGTGTGGGCGGCGGCGAACCGGAACTCGCCGAACACCACGATCAGGCCGGCCGCCACCACCAGCATGACGGCGGTGAAGACACCGACGTTGACCAGAGTTTTGTTGCTGCCCATCAGTACTCGTCCCGCTCGGCGAAGGCACCGTTGAACAGGAACTGCACGGTCGACGGTGCGTCAAACTGCAACTCGGTGTTGGGCTGGTAGGGAACGTAGGCGTTGTCGGTGACCAGGAACGGTGCCCGGTACCAGGATCCGCCGTTCTGCTTGGAGGGGATATCGGGCAAGCCACGGCAATTGGGGCCACCGGATGCGTTGACCATCGGCAGGCTCTCCGGATAGGTGTAGGCCGGAACACCCGGAATGAAGCTCGCATCCACGAACAAGCCCGGCTTGGTACCGCCGATCACCGGCCCGAACTTCCGCGCGCCGGCCACCATGGCCTTCAGCAGACAGCCGAATTCGGGGGAATAGTCACCCAAAACCTTGGCCAGGGCGCGGAACCGCTGGACCGCGGCGATGTAGTCGTCGGCCGCCGGAGCCAGGGTGTCATAGCCGTTGTGCGCCAAGCCCGTCGCCGCCAACAGCGTCGCGTTCAGGTCGTCTTGCTCAGCGACGATCGTCTTGCTGATCGTGGGCGCGTTGTCGATGACGGTGACCAGATCGGGGGCCGCGTCGGCATAGATGTTGCCCACCGTGGTGGTCTTGCGGAAGTCCTCATGCAGGGTGGGCAGCTTGGGGTTCAGCTGAACCAGGTAGCTGTTCAGCCCGGCCAGGGTCGCGCCCAGATCGTCGCCGTGGCCCCGCATTCCCTCGGCCAGCGCGCCCAGCGTCCCGTTGAGGTGCACCGGGTCGATCTTGTCCAGCACGTCGGTGAGGGTTTGAAACAGCGTGTTGACTTCCAACTGCACCGACGAGGCCGCCACGTGGGCGCCCGCGCGCAGCGGCTTGGCCGACGGCTTGTCCGGCCGCACGAACTCCACCGATTTGGCCCCGAAGATGGTGTTGCCGGCGATGCGCACGCCGGCGTTGTCCGGGATGTAGTGCAACTCGCTGCTGTCGATGGCCAGGGTCAGCTTGGCCTGTTCGCCTTGGTAGTCAATGGCTTTGACCTTGCCGATCTGGATGCCGAGGTATTTGACCTTGGCGTCGCGTTCCATCACCAGCCCGGCGCGCGGTGAGGTCACCGTCACCGTCTTGGCCGAGGTGAACGCCGCGGTGTAGGCCAGATAGGTGAACACGGCCGCGGCCGCGATCAGGGTCGCCAGCACGGCGGCGGCGATCCTGACATGGGTGCGCTTCGCGTCGGTCTCCATCGTCCCTGCCCGCGCTACCCGGAGAGGTTGAAGTTGCCGGACCCGCCGTAGACGGCGAGCGAGATGAACAAGGTGATGACGACGACCACCACCAGCGAGGTGCGCACCGACTGGCCGACCGCGATGCCCACCCCGACCGGGCCACCGGCCGCGTTGTAGCCGTAATAGGTGTGCACCAGCATCACCGCGATCGACATCACGATCGCCTGCAGGAACGACCACAGCAGGTCGGTGGGGATCAGGAAGGTGTCGAAGTAGTGGTCGTAGAGCCCCGCGGACTGCCCGTTGATGAACACGGTGGTGAACCGGGCCGCGAAGAACGCGGCCAGCACCGACAGCGAGTACAGCGGGATGATCCCGATCAGCCCGGCGATCAGCCGGGTGGACACCAGGTAGGACACCGAGTGCACCGCCATCACTTCGACGGCGTCGATCTCCTCGGCGACCCGCATCGCCCCGAGTTGGGCGGTGGCCCCGGCGCCGATGGTGGCGGCCAACGCGATGCCGGCGATCACCGGGGCGACGATGCGCACGTTGAGGAACGCCGATAAGAACCCGGTCAACGCCTCGATGCCGATGTTGCCCAGCGACGAGTAGCCCTGCACGGCGATCACCCCGCCGGAGGCCAGGGTCAAGAAGGTGGCCACGCCGACCGTGCCGCCGATCATCACCAGCGCGCCGGTGCCCATCGTCATCTCGGCGATCAGCCGCACCGTTTCCCGCCGGTACCGGGTGAGCGCGTTGGGGATGTAGCGCATCGACTGGCCGTAGAACAGCGCCTGTTCGCCGAAGTTGTCGACCACCCGGGGCACCCCGCGGAACAGGCGACGGAACCGCAGCGTCGCGTCGTAGCTCATCGGCGGCTCACCGTACCAACACCCGCACGCCGATCGCGGTCATGATGACGTTGATCACGAACAAACAGATGAACGCGTAGACGACGGTCTCGTTGACGGCGTTACCCACACCCTTGGGGCCGCCCTTGACGGTCAGGCCGCGGTAGCAGCCGACCAGCCCGGCGACCGTGCCGAACAGCAGCGCCTTGATCTCGGCCAGCACCAGCTCGCCCAGGCCGGTGAGCACGGTCAGCCCGTTGATGAACGAACCCGGGTTGACCCCCTGCAAAAACACCGAGAACACGTAGCCGCCGGTCAGGCCGATCGCGCACACCAACCCGTTGAGCAGCAGCGCGGTGAAGGTGGAGGCCAGCACCCGGGGCACCACCAGCCGCTGGATGGGGTCGATGCCCAGCACCCGCATCGCGTCGATTTCTTCGCGGATGGTGCGGGCCCCCAGATCGGCGCAGATCGCGGTGGCCCCGGCGCCGGCCACCACCAGCACCGTCACCACCGGTCCCAGCTGGGTGATGGTGCCGAACGCGGTTCCGGCGCCGGACAGGTCGGCGGCGCCGATCTCGCGCAGCAGGATGTTGAGGGTGAACGCCACCAGCACGGTGAACGGGATCGCGACCAACAGGGTCGGCACCAGCGACACCCGCGCGATCATCCAGGTCTGGTCGAGAAATTCGCGGAATTGGAACGGTCGCCGGAAGATGCCGCGGAGGGTCTCCAAGGACATCTCGACGAATCCGCCCACGGCCCGCGCTGGAACCGTGAGCTGCTCGATCAACCTCGGTTCCCTTCTCGGTGTTGCGCTGGAACTCAGCCTTAGCGAAACCCGTACTGTCCCACGGGTGTGACGCCCGTCTCCGTGAGCCGGCTCATCGTAACTAGAACACGTTCGCAGTGTCAAAGAACTGCAGAAATGGACAAAACGCGGTTATTTGTCCAGGTCAGAGCCGGTTGTGACGCAGGTCATGATGAAACAAGTTCTAGTGTCTACGTCTCCATCAGCGCGGTCGCCGAGAACCCGAGCGCCGGATCCCGGTCGGCGAAATAGCCCTGCAGGGTGCTGGACAGCTCGGCGGGGTCCCAGGCCGACGCGTCGGCGGCGAACTGGCGTTCCACGGTGGGCGCCGCCACCAGGGTGACCTGCGGACCGTAGACGATGAACAGCTGGCCGTTGACCGCGGCGGACGCCGGGGAGGCCAGGAATGACACCAGGGTGACCACGTGCTCGGGAGACAGCGGGTCGATGCCGCCGTCGGCCGGTGCCGCACCGAACACGTCGGCGGTCATCGCGGTGCGCGCCCGCGGCGCGATCGCGTTGGCGCACACCCCGTAGCGGCCCAGCGCCCGCGACGCCGACAGCGTCAACGCGGTGATGCCGGCCTTGGCCGCCCCGTAGTTGGCCTGGCCCACCGGCCCCACCAGCCCGGCCTCCGACGAGGTGTTGATGATCCGCCCGTACACCGACCCGTCGCCCTCTTTGGCCTTGGCCCGCCAGTACACGGCCGCGTTGCGGGTCAACAGGAAGTGGCCGCGCAGGTGCACGGCGATGACCGCGTCCCATTCGTCGTCGGACATGTTGAACAGCATCCGGTCGCGGGTGATGCCGGCGTTGTTGACCACGATGCTCAGCCCGCCCAGCCCGTCGGCGCTGCTGATCAGTTCGTCGGCGGTGGCGCGCTGGCTGATGTCGCCGGCCACCGCGACGCCCTTGGCGCCCACGGCGGCGATTTCATCGAGCACATCGGAGGCATCCAGGGCCTTCGCGATGTCGTTGACGACGACGGTGGCGCCGGAGCGGGCCAGCCCGATGGCCTCGGCGCGGCCCAGCCCCGCGGCCGCACCGGTCACCACCGCGACCTTGCCGGACAGATCGGTCGCGTTGCTGTTCTCAGTCATGTTTTACGAATACCTCTAGTCTTTGCGGATCAGGGCGGCCCGGGGACATTCGTCGACGGCCTGCTGGGCATGGGCTTCCTTGTCGGCCGGGATCGGCGCGACCTTGACGACGGCGTAGTCGTTGTCGTCGAGTTCGAACAGGTCCGGGTCGATTCCCACGCACACGGCGTTACCCTCACACCGGTCGAGGTCCACTTCCACTCGCATAACAACCTCCTTGCGTCGCGGGGTTAAGCCGGCCGGTCCGGTGACCCCCACAATACGAGCAGCGGTGGCGGCTGAACCGTCGGCCTGGACCCACAGACTAGAACGTGTTACAAGAGATGGCGAATAGGTAGCCGAGGAGGAAGACGCGGATGCGAATCAGTTACACCCCTGAGCAGGAGGAGCTGCGTCGCGAGCTGCGGTCGTACTTCACCGAGCTGATGACGCCGGAGCGCCGGGAGGCGCTGAGCTCGACGCAGGGCGAGTACGGCACCGGCAACGTCTACCGGGAGACCGTCGCGCAGATGGGCCACGACGGTTGGCTGGCGCTGGGCTGGCCCACCGAGTACGGCGGGCAGGCCCGCTCGGCGATGGATCAGCTGATCTTCACCGACGAGGCCGCGATCGCCGGCGCCCCGGTGCCGTTTTTGACCATCAACAGCGTCGCGCCGACCATCATGGCGTTCGGCACCGAGGAGCAGAAGAAGTTCTACCTGCCCAAGATCGCCTCCGGTGAGCTGCACTTCTCGATCGGGTATTCCGAGCCGGGGGCCGGCACCGACCTGGCCGCGCTGCGCACCACCGCGGTGCGCGACGGCGACGACTACGTGGTCAACGGCCAGAAGATGTGGACCTCGCTGATCGCCTACGCCGACTACGTCTGGCTGGCGGTGCGCACCAACCCGGAAGCCAAAAAGCACCGGGGCATTTCGATGCTGATCGTGCCGACCACCGCGGAGGGATTCTCCTGGACGCCGGTGCACACCATGGCCGGTCCGGACACCAGCGCCACTTACTACCAGGACGTGCGGGTGCCGGTGGCCAATCGGGTCGGCGAGGAGAACGCCGGCTGGAAACTGGTCACCAACCAGCTCAACCACGAGCGGGTGGCCCTGGTGTCGGCGCAGCCGATCTTCACCGCGCTCGGCGAGGTCCGCGAGTGGGCGCAGCACACCAAGGACATCCACGGCCACCGGCTGATCGACTCCCAGTGGGTGCAGCTCAACCTGGCCCGGGTGCACGCCAAGGCCGAGGTGCTCAAGCTGTACAACTGGGAGCTCGCCTCGGCGACCGACGCCGCCCCGTCCCCGGCGGACGCCTCGGCGGCCAAGGTGTTCGGCACCGAGCTGGCCACCGAGGCCTACCGGCTGCTGATGGAGGTGCTGGGCACCGCGGCCACCCTGCGGCAGGATTCGCCGGGTGTGCTGCTGCGCGGCCGAGTGGAGCGGATGCACCGCGCGTGTTTGATCCTGACGTTCGGCGGCGGCACCAACGAGGTGCAGCGCGACATCATCTCCATGGTGGCCCTGGGCCTACCCCGTAGCCGCTGACCTGGAAGGACTTTCAATCATGGACTTCACCACCACCGAAGCGGCGCAGGACCTCTCGGGTCTGGTCGACACCATCGTCGACGCGGTGTGCACCGCCGAGCACCAGCGTGAGCTGGACGGGCTCGACCAGCGATTCGACCAGCAGCTGTGGCGCAAGCTGATCGACGCCGACATTCTGTCCACCGCAGCGCCGGAGTCGCTGGGCGGCGGCGGTTTTGGCGTGCTGGAGCAGACCGCGGCGCTGACCGCGCTGGGCCGTCAACTGGCCGCCGTGCCGTATCTGGATTCGGTGGTGCTGGCCGCCGGGGCGCTGGCCCGCTTCGGGTCCCCCGAGCTGCAGCAGGGCTGGGGCGCCGCGGCGGTGGCCGGCGAGAAGATCCTCACCGTCGCGGCCGACGAGGACGATGGGCCAGGGCCCGGTGCAGGCCACCGAGTCCGGTGACGGCTTCCCGGCTCACCGGCACCCGCACCCAAGTCGGCTACGGCACCGCTGGCCGACGCATTCCTGGTGCCCGCCGACACCGGGTCGGGCACGGCGGTGTTCCTGGTGGCCGCCGACGACCCGGGCGCACGGTGACCGCGCTGGCGACCACCGGTCTGGGCAGCGTCGGGTATCTGGAGTTGGCCGGGGTCCAGCTGGACGGTGCGCGGCGGGTCGGCGGCGACGAGGTCGTCGGCTGGCTATCGACGCTGGGCACGTTGGGTCGCAGCGCGTTTCAGCTCGGCGTGCTGGAGCGCGGGCTGGCGATGACGGCCGAATACGCCCGCGAACGGGAACAGTTCGACAAGCCGATCGGCAGCTTCCAGGCGGTGGCGCAGCGGCTGGCCGACGGCTACATCGACAAAGTCATCACCAAATATCCGACCGGGTACGCGGTGCCGCTGTACGACGCGTTGAGCGGCAAGCACACCCAGATCAAAACGGTCGTCAACCAGGGGCAGCATTCCTGGGCTCGCTGGTGGTCTACCTGCTGCCGCTGCTGCTGCTGGTCGGGCTGTTCGTGATGTTCTCCCGGATGCAGGGCGGCGCCCGGATGGGCTTCGGCTTCGG
>PPEA01000769.1 GCA_002967005.1 Mycobacterium talmoniae | reverse complement strand
GGAACGGGCGGCAGGTCCAGGCTCGTGGGCCAGCGCGTCGAGTTCGGCGCCCATCTCGGCGGCGTCGGCGTACCGGCCGTCCGGGTCCCGGTGGGTCGCGCACGCCACGAACGCGTCGAATTGTGGTGGCACACCGTCGATGACGGTGCTGGGCGGCGCGACGTCGTGATCCAGGCGCTGATAGGCCACACTCAGCGCGGAGTCCCCGGAAAACGGGGTGCGCCCGGTCAGCAGTTCGTAGCACAGGATCCCGGCCGCGTAGACGTCGCTGTGCGGGGCGGCCTGGCCGTCGCGGACCTGTTCGGGCGACAGGTACGCCGCGGTGCCCAGAATGACGCTGGTGGAGGTGATCCCAGCGGCCGCGAGGGCGCGCACCAAACCGAAATCGGCGATCTTAACCTCGCCGTCGTCGGAGATCAGGATGTTCTCCGGCTTGACGTCGCGGTGCACCAGCCGGCCCGGTGCGCCACCGCCAGCGCCCCCAGCACCGGGCGCAGCACCGCCACCACCGCGTGCGGCGGCATCGGGCCGCGTTCGTTGAGCAGCTCGCGCAGGGTGCCGCCCTCGACGAGCTCCATCACCAAAAACGGCCGCCCGGAATCGGTGCCCTGGTCATAGACCGCGACCAGCCCGGGGTGTTTGAGCCGGGCCACCGCGCGGGCCTCCAGCTGAAACCGGGTCAGGAACTGGGTGTCCCCGGCGTAGCGGGCGTCCATCACCTTCAGCGCGACCGGGCGGTCCAGCCGCAGGTCCACCCCGCGATACACCGTCGACATGCCGCCGGTGGCGATCTTGGTGGTCACGCGGTACCGCCGATCCAGTACCGCGCCCTGAAGGGCGTCCCCCGCGCCAGCCGTCGCCACCCCGACATCGTAGGTGTGCGCGGCCCGAACACGGGCTCAGCGCGCGGGGTTTCGGGCCGGCCGACACGTTCTACACTGGGCCCGGTGAGCAGTATTCCGGCCGGGGATGACGTGTTGGCCCCCGACGAGCCGACCTACGACCTGCCCAAGGTCGCCGAGCTGCTGGGGGTGCCGGTCACCAAGGTGCATCAGCAGCTGCGGGAGGGGCATCTGGTCGCGGTGCGGCGCGGCGGGACGGTGGTGGTGCCGCGCATCTTTTTCACCGACACCGGCGAAGTGGTCAAAAGCCTGCCCGGGCTGCTGGTGGTGCTGCGCGACGGCGGCTATCACGAAACCGAGATCCTGCGCTGGCTGTTCACCCCGGATGCGTCGCTGAGCCTGACCCGCGACGGGGTGCGCGACCCGGTCGACAACGCCCGCCCGGTCGACGCGCTGCACGCCCACCAGGCCCGTGAGGTGGTGCGCCGGGCCCAGGCTATGGCGTACTGACGGGGGCCCGCGGCGCCCGGTACAGCGTGTAGAACGCGAACGCCGCGCAGCCGGCCGCGATGCCGACGTGCACCCAGGAGTACATGCCGTGCGCGCCGTCGGGTTTGAAGATCACCATCACATAGGTGCACAGCGCCGCGATCGTGGCCAGCGCCACCCGGGACTGCGCCACCGCGGCCGCCGCGGCCAACGGCCAGGTGTAGTACCAGGGCAGCGCCGCCGGCACGAACAACACCACGATCAGCATCGCCCAGGCGATCCCGGTCAGCGCCGCACGGTCGTCGCGGCGGAACCGCCACCACAGCAGCGGCAGCGCCACCGCGATGACGGCGACCCCGATGATGCGGGTCACGTGCAGCACGGCGTAGAAGTTGACCGGGAAGAACAGCCCGCCGATCGCATGCACCAGGTTGGCGGTCGCCGTCGGCACCGTCAGCGCGTTGATGATCTTCACGTTGCCGGCCAACAGCGCGGTCAGCCAGCCCAGGCCCACCCCGGCCAGCCCGGACAGCACCCCGAACACGGTGACCACGATGGCCACGGTGGCCGCGCCGACCGCGGCGAACGCGAACCCCGGCCGGTAGCCGCGCCGGTCCCGCAGCTGCCGCATCCACACCCACACCAAAAACGGCAACGCGATCCCGGCGGTGGCCTTGACCGCCACCCCCAGCGCGACCACGGTGATGCCGGCCAGCGGGCGGCGCTGCACGGTCAGCGCGATGCCGGCCGTCATCAGCCCGACCATCAGCATCTCGTTGTGCACCCCGCCCATCAGGTGGATGATCACCAGCGGGTTGAGCACGCAGATCCACAGCGCGGTCGGCCCGTTACCGCCGACGTGGCGGGCCAACCGCGGCGCCGCCCAGATCAGCAGCGCCAACCCGGGCAGCATGCACAGCCGCAGCAGCATGGTGCCCAAGATGACGTGGTCGCCGACCAGCATCGTGACGAACTTCGCGACCAGGATGAACGCCGGGCCGTAGGGCGCGGTGGTGGCCGACCAGATCGGGCTGACGTCGTCCAGCAGCGGATTGGGGTTGTCCACCGGCCCGACCAGGTAGGGGTCCAGCCCGTCGCGCAGCAGCGCGCCTTGGGCCAGATACGAGTAGGTGTCGCGGCTGAACACCGGCACCGACGCCAGCAGCGGCGCCAGCCAGAACCCGGTGGTGGCCACCAGGGTGTCCTCGGTGACGGTGCCGTCGAGGACGCGCCGGCCCAGCCGCAGCCAGGCGATCAGCATCAACGCCACCCCGGTCCACAGCAGCACCGAGGACAGCACCAGCCCGTGGCCGAACCGCAGCCAGGACAGGTGCAGCCCCTCCAGCAGCGGGTCGTGCAGCTTGGTGCTGCCGGCGCCCAGCCCGCCGGCGGTGATCAGCGCCGCGCCCAGGCAGCCCAGCAGCGCCGGGCGGGCCTGGGGGCTGGCGGTGAACTCCTGCAGCCGG
>PPEA01000768.1 GCA_002967005.1 Mycobacterium talmoniae | reverse complement strand
GTGCTGCGGGCCGGCGCGGACGGCACCGAGTGGCCGCCGACGAACACCGCGACGGCCACCGCCGCGGCGGCGACGGCGGTGCCCACCCAGGTCAGGTGCAGCCGATGCCGACGCGAGTGGGCCGCCGCCAGCAGCGACGTCCGCAACTGCGCCGGCGGGGCCTCGGTGTCGCTGACCTCCTCGATGGAGGCCACCACATTCCGGTCGAGCTGCGAGAGCAGGGCGGGCATGCCGCTGAGGTCGGTGACCGCCGCGCGGCAGGTCGCACACCCACCCAGGTGGGCTTCGAACTCGCGCCGATCGGTCGCCGACAGCGACCCCAGCACGTAGGCGGCGTCCCACGTCTCGTATTTGTGACCAAGCCTCATCGGGTCACCCCCATTTCCTGCAGAGCCAGCCGTAGCGCCCGCACCGCGTAGTGCAGCCGCGATTTCACGGTGCCCTCGGCGATCCCGAGATCGTCGGCGATCCGGGCGGTGCTCCAACCCCGGTAGTACGAGCGGCAGATCACCGCGCGGTGGTCGGCCGAGAGCCGGGTCAGCGCGTCGGCGATCAACATCCGGTCCAGCGTGGCGTTGACCTCATCGGGCCCGGCCCGCTCGGGGGTGTCCTCCAGCGAACCGACCTCATTGCGCACCCGTGCGCTGCGGCTGTGGTCGATGACCAGGTGGCGGGCGACGGTGAACAGCCAGGCGCGGGCGGTGGCCCCGGCGACCTCCGGATGTTTCCAGGCCCGCAGCAGGGTTTCCTGAACGATGTCCTCGGCGCGGGACCGGTCGCCGGTCAGCCGCAGGGCGTACCGCCACAGCGCGGCGCCGTGCTCGTCGTAGAGCGCCTTCAGCAGGCTGTCGTGCGGGGTTACCGTGCCGGCGACCGTGGGCATGTGGTTCACCTCCCGCAGATGACACGATTGGCCACCGCGGCCGGTTCACCGCGGCGCGGTCAGTCCGTGATCCAGTTCCCGTGGAACCCGTGCGGCACCCGCCGCGGCATCCGCACCCGGGCCACGGGTTCGCCCCCGAAATCGGCGGCGTCGATGATCACCAGGTCGCTGGCGTCCCGGGCCGGGTCGTAGACGTAGCTCAAATACCAGCCGGCCGCCTCGTCGTCGGGCGACCCGCCGGCCGGGACGAAGATCGCCTCGTCGGCGGCCCCGGGTGGGCCGTCGCCGCCGAACCGGTGTTCGTCGGCGGTGCCGCGCTCCAGGTCGTAGCGCACCAACCCGTGGCTGCCGACGGCCACGGCGTAGCGCGCCGGGCGCCCGGATCGCCGGTCGTCGATCCGCGGGAACTCCACCGCGCGGTCGTCGAGCTGGGTCTGCTGCACGGTGCCGGTCCGCAGGTCGATGCGCCAGCGCCACAGCGTCGCGTCGGTGTCGAACGTGCGGTCGTCCCGCCACAGCTCCGGGTAGCGGATCACCTGCAGCACAATGGATTCGCCGTCGGGGCCGTCGTAGGCGTTGGCCAGGTGGAACACGTAGCACGGGTCGACGTCGAACCAACGCAGCTCACCGTACGGGTCGCCGCGGCGCAACACCCCCAGCCGGCGCCGTAGCCGTCGTTCCACCGGTAGGGCACATCCGGGTTCTCGCCCATGGCCAGCGCGAGGTCCAGGTCGAACAGCAGCGGCAGATCCAAGAACACGACGTGTTCGGCGGTCAGCGCGAAGTCGTGCATCAAGGTCAGCGCCGGCACGTCGATCGGCCGGCTGATGATCAGCTCGCCGTCGGCGTTGGCGCGGTGGTAGGTGACGTGCGGCGCCACCAGGGAGCCGTACCCGAAGAAGTGCAGCTCGCCGGTGGTCGGGCAGATCTTGGGGTGGGCGTTCATCGCGTCGGCGAGTTTGCCGCCGAAATCGTAGGCGCCCAACGTTTCCAGCTCGGTGCTGATCTGGTACGGCAGCGACGTTTCCATCAGCGCCAGGGTTTTGCCGGCGTGCCGCACCACGTGGGTGTTGGCCAGGCTGGACCGCAGGTTGCGGCTGCCGTCGGCGCCGTACACCGGCGCCGGGTGCTCGAAGCTGTCGGTGCGCACCCAGCGGTTGCGGTACCAGGCGGCGCGGCCGTTCTCCAACCGGATCCCGTGCACCATGCCGTCGCCGACGCACCAATGCCCTCTGGCCACCCGCGGGTTCGGCCCGTTGCGCAGATACCAGCCGGTCAGCTCGGCCGGGATGGCGCCGTCCACCGGCAGATCGAAGGCGGTCAGTTCGTCGGGCACCGGCGCGTAATTCCCGGTCCGGAAGAACGGGAAGACGGTCTGTTCCGGCTGCGCCGAGCCGAGCGGGGATCCGTTGCCCGACACCGCCACCAGCAGACCCGCCGGCGCCGCCACCGGGTGGCCGTTCACGTCGAGGGCGGCGACCTCGTCGGGCGCCAGCAGCGCCAGCACCGCGGGCAGGTCGGCCAGTTCGCTGACCGCACGCCGGCAGGCCGAACACCGGTCCAGGTGTCCCTCGAACTCGCGGCGGTCGGCCGCCGACAGCGACCCCAGCACGTAGGCGGCATCCCAGGTCGCGTAGGGGTGGCCGTCGCCGTTGCGGGACACGCCGAGGTGAGGTGTGGGTGTCATCGGCTCACCACCCCCATCTCCTGCAGTGTTTGGCGCAGCGCGCGCAGCGCGTAATGCAACCGGGATTTCACCGTGCCCTCCGCGATGCCCAGATCG
This sequence comes from Mycobacterium talmoniae, assembly GCA_002967005.1. Classification (GTDB taxonomy): domain Bacteria; phylum Actinomycetota; class Actinomycetes; order Mycobacteriales; family Mycobacteriaceae; genus Mycobacterium; species Mycobacterium talmoniae. The sequence continues at coordinate 146 of PPEA01000768.1, read as the reverse complement.
GCGGCGATCTGGGCGGTGCTCCAGCCCTGATAGTAGGAGCGCCGCACCACGGCCCGGTGTTCGGCGGACAGCTGCGCCAACGCGTCCGAAACCAGCATCCGGTCCAGCGCCGGCGCGGCCTCGTCGGGGCCGGGGCGGCGTCCAGG
>PPEA01000767.1 GCA_002967005.1 Mycobacterium talmoniae | reverse complement strand
ACACATCCAGGTCGCCTACCGGGTCACCCGCGACGGCGTCGAGATCGACGGCCTGCCCGGGCTCACGGTCGTGCAGGCCAGCCCCGAGCTGGTGGTCGCCGACGTCGACGGGGTGCGCCGCCGCTTCGAGATCGCCCGCTACGGCGATCTGGTGTGCGTGGACTCGCCGCTGGGAGCGGTCAGCGTGCGCCAGCTGCCGCGCTTCGTCGACCCCGCCGAGCACGTCGCGGCGGGCTCGCTGCTGGCCCCGATGCCCGGCACCGTCATCCGCCTCGGCGCGCAGGCCGGCGACACCGTCGACGCCGGCCAGCCGATCCTGTGGCTGGAGGCCATGAAGATGGAGCACAAGATCGTCGCCCCCCGCGGCGGGGGTGCTCACCGAACTGAACGTCGCCGTCGGCCAGCAGGTCGAGGTCGGAGCCGTGTTGGCCGTCGTAGATAACGAGGAGAACCAATGAGTTTCATCGAAACCGCCGAGCAGAAGGAACTGCGCACCGCGGTCGCCGCGCTCACCGAGAAGTACAACTACCGCGACTACGTGCTGCCGAAGGCCCGGGTGGGTGAGGCGCTGACCGAACTGTGGGACGAGGCGGGCCAGCTCGGCTTCCTCGGGGTGAACCTGCCCGAGGAGTACGGCGGCGGCGGGGCCGGCATCTACGAACTGGCACTGGTGCAAGAGGAGATGGCCGCCAACGGCGCGGCGCTGCTGCTGGTGGTGGTGTCCCCGGCGATCTGCGGCACCATCATCACCAAGTTCGGCACCGATGCCCAGAAGCAGAAGTGGCTGCCGCGGCTGGCCGACGGCTCCACCAAGATGGCGTTCGCGATCACCGAACCCGACGCCGGGTCGAACTCGCACCAGATCACCACGACCGCGCGCCGCGACGGTGACGACTGGATCATCCGCGGCCAGAAGCATTTCATCTCCGGCGTCGATCAGGCCGAAGCCATCCTGGTGGTGGCCCGCACCGAGGACGCCAAGACCGGCAACCTGCGTCCGGCGCTGTTCATCATGCCCACCGACGCGCCAGGCCTGGTGAAAACCCAGCAAGAGATGGACATCATCGAGCCGGATCACCAGTTCTCGCTGTTCTTCGACGACGTGCGGCTGCCGGCCGACGCGCTGGTCGGTCGCGAAGACGCCGCCATCGCGCAGCTGTTCGCCGGGCTGAACCCCGAGCGCATCCTCGGCGCGGCGATGGCCGTCGGCATGGGTCGTTACGCGATCGACCGGGCGGTGGAGTACGCCAAGGAGCGCACCGTCTGGAAGACCTCCATCGCTGCCCACCAAGGGATTTCGCACCCGCTCGCGCAGGTCAAGATCGAGCTGGAGCTGGCCAAGGTGATGATGCAGAAGGCCGCGACGCTGTACGACAGCGGCGACGAGTTCGGCGCCGCCGAGGCCGCCAACATGGCCAAGTACGCCGCCGCCGAAGCCAGCATCAAGGCGCTCGACCAGGCCATCCAGACGCACGGCGGGTCGGGGCTGACCAAGGAATACGGTCTGGCCTCGATGCTGGCGGCCGCGCGCATCGCCCGCATCGCGCCGGTCAGCCGGGAAATGGTGCTCAACTTCGTCGCCCAGCACAGCCTGGGCTTGCCCAAGTCCTACTGACATGACCGACGATCAGGGACCCGTTGTCCGGTACGGCGTCGCGGACGGCTTCGCGACGCTGACCCTGGATTCGCCGCACAACCGCAACGCGCTGTCGACGCGGTTGGTCACCGAGCTGCTGACCGGGCTCGAGCGGGCCGCCGCCGATGAGGCCGTGCGCGGCATCGTGCTGACCCATACCGGCAACACGTTCTGCGCTGGGGCGGACCTGTCCGAAGCCAGCAACACCGACCCCGCCACAGCCGCCGACGACCGGACCCGGCAGATGATCGACGTGCTGCGCACCGTCGTCGCCACCCCGAAGCCGGTCGTCGCCCGCATCGACGGGAACGTGCGGGCCGGCGGCATGGGCATCGTGGCGGCCTGCGACATCGTGGTGGCCGGGCGCGGCAGCTCGTTCGCGCTGACCGAGGCGCGGCTGGGGCTGGCGCCGTTCATGATCTCGCTGACGCTGCTGCCGAGGCTGAGTCCGCGCGCCGCGAGCCGCTACTATCTGACCGGCGAGAAGTTCGGCGCCGACGAGGCCGCCGCGATCGGCCTGATCACGGTGGCCTCCGACGATCCCGCGGCCGCGCTCGCCGCGATCTGCGCCGACCTGCGCAAGGGGTCGCCGCAGGGTCTGGCGGAGAGTAAGCGTCTCACCACCGCGGCGGTGCTCGCCGAGTTCGACCGCTCCGCCGAGGAGCTCGCCGCGCGGTCGGCGAGCTTCTTCGGGACCGACGAGGTGCGCGAAGGCATGATGGCCTTCCTGCAGAAGAGACAACCCCGCTGGGCGCAGTAGCGCCCAGCGCCCGGAGGTGCGTAGCGTGACCACGATCCGAGAACCCAAACAGGATCGCAGCCGCGCCACGCGCCAGCGCCTGCTCGAGGCGACGATCGAATGCCTGGCCGAACTGGGTTGGACGGCGACGACCGTGGCCGTCGTCGCCGAACGCGCCGGGGTGTCCCGCGGCGCGGCCCAACACCACTTCCCGACCCGGGAGGATCTGGTCCTGGCGGCGCTGGAGGTCATGTTCGATTCCCGGATTTTCACCGCCATCGGCCAGGTCGACGGGCCGCCCAGCACCGAAGCGGTGATCACCGGCCTGCTGGAATCCTTCGCCAGCCCGTTCTTCAAGGCGGCGCTGCAGGTGTGGACGAACGCGGCCGCCGACCCGGTGCTGCGGGAGCGGATCGTGCCGCTGGAAGCCAAGTTCGGCCGGGTCACGCACCGCGCCACCGTCCG
>PPEA01000766.1 GCA_002967005.1 Mycobacterium talmoniae | reverse complement strand
ACCCGCACGGTGGTCGCCACGTCGCCGCCGACCCCCTCGGCACCGCCCGGCGATTCGCTGTCCCCGGAAACGGTGACCACGGTGACGCCCAGCGCTGCGCCGTCGCCGTCTGCGGAGCCCGCCGAGCCGCCGGCGCCTGCCCCGGTGCCGCAAGCCGCTGCGCCTGCTCCCGCGCCGGTGAACCCGCGCACCGTGGTCTACCAGGTGACCGGCACCAAACAGCTGCTCGATCTGGTCTCGGTGGTCTACACCGACGGCCAGGGCCTGCCGCACACCGACGTCAACGTGTCGCTGCCGTGGACCAAGTCGGTGGTGCTGGAGCCCGGCGTCGGTGTGGAGTCGGTGACCGCGACCAGCCTGTTCGGGCAGCTCAACTGCTCGATCGTCAACGCCACCGGGCAGCCGATCGCCGTGTCGGCCAACAACTCGATGATCGCGACCTGCACCCGGTAGTTCGTTTGTGGCGTTAGCCGTTCGCGTCGAGGCTTTCGCGCCGGAGGGCCTTTCGCGTCGGCTTTTCGCGCCGGAGGGCTTTCCGCCGGGCTTTTCGCGCCGAGGCTGAAGTCAGGGCGCCGACGCTGCAGTGGCGGCATCGAGACTGCGTCCAGGGCACCGACCCTGCGTCCAGGGCGCCGAGACTGCGCCTGGGACGCAATTTCCGTGGAAAACCCGGCCTCACCGCAGGCTCGATGCCCTCAGCGCAGACTCGGTGCCCTCAGCGCAGACTCGGCATCATCTCGACGCCTCAAGACAGCCCAGATCGCCATTTTCAAGATCAAATTGCTAGCCGCATCGAAGCTGGCCCACGGACCACATCCAGAAACTTGGACTAATTTGCCAAAATCTATTGTTTCCTCAGCTTACGCTCAGGTAGCTTACCGATTGGTGTGACGAGAAACACAGTTGAGGAAGCTAGGAGCTGGCCATGCAACTCGCACTTCGCCCCTACGTCACCGCCGGCGTTGCCCTCGCGGGCGCCAGCATGATCGTCGTCACCCCGGTGACGATGCCTCTCCCCCACGTTCAAATGCCCCAGATACAACTCGCCGCGGACACCGGTCTCGGCGCCATCGGCGACGTGCTGGGCACCCTCGAGCAGGACGCGAGCCAGGCGATGGGCGGGGTCTTCGGCGGCGGGCTGCAAAGCCTCAGCCTGCCCAGCCTCAGCCTGCCGTTACTCGGCGATGCGTTGACCGGCAATGCCGCTCCCGACGCCTTCGTCAACCCCATCACCACCTGGATCGATGTCCTCACCGCGGCCGGAACCAACCTGTCGAAGCTCGGGGAGACCTTCCTCGCCGATCCCGCACCGATCCTGGAGCAGTTCATCACCAACCAGATCGGCTATGCGCAGGTCATCGCCGGGGCGGGCCAAACGCTGGTCACCGGCGTAGCCGACCAACTCTCCAAGCTGCCCGCGGCGTTGCAGACGGCGTTTACCGACTTCGGCTCGGGCGACATCTCCAAGGGATTGCTCGCTATGTGGCAGTGGTTCCTGCTCACGGCACTCCAGTTGATCGGGCCCATCAACACCATCTACACCAACGTCATTGACCCGATGGTGGACCACTTCGCGAACCTGGTGCATACCTTCGGCAACCAGTTGCTTCTCGCTGGCATCGGTCTGCTCCAACCGCTGTTCGGCACCTTCGTGATAGCACCGGGCGAGATCGGCGATTCGATCGCCCAGGCGCTCGGCAGCGGGGACTTCCTCACCGCGTTCAGCGACATCCTCAATGCCCCCGCCACGCTGACCGGCGCACTGCTCAACGGGATTAGCGCCCCGGACATCGGGTCGGCCACCGGCCTGCTCAGTGACCCCGGCGGCACCATCGCGCTCCTGCTGCAAATTCGCGACACCCTCGCCGATGCGCTCGCGACGACGACGGTGAGCCCGACGCTGGCCGGACTCGCCGCCGATCTGCTCGGCGGTCAGACGGCCGACGCGATCCCGATGGACTTCAGCGCATTCCTGAACGCGTTCGATCTCGGTGGCGCGCTGGATCTTTCGCAGTTCGGCGGGCTCGCCGATCTCGCCGCCATCCCAGGCGAGATCGCGTCGGCGCTGCTGAACATCTTCTAAGCCAGCGCCCCAGGACCCGGCTACGCCAGCCCGAGTTCGTGCATCCGCTCGTCGTGGGTGTGCTGCAGCCGGTCGAAGAACCCGGGCAGCTGGTTGAGTCCCTCCGGCCCGGACATCACCAGGTCGACGAGTTCGTCGTGGTCGGCCAGCACGTACTGGGCCTGGGTGATGGCTTCGCCGAGCAGTCGGCGCGACCACAGCGCCAGCCGGCTGCGCTGCTTGGCGGTGGCCGCGCGCACCTCGGCGACGACGAACTGGGAGTGCCCGGTCTCCGAGAGCACCGCGCGCACCACGTCGGCGGCTTCGTCGGGCAGCCCGTCGGCGATCTCCAGGTAGAAGTCGGCGGCCAGCGCGTCACCGACGTAGGTCTTCACCAGGCTTCCAGCCAGGTGCTCGGCGTGGTCAGCCGGTGGTAGTCGTCCAGCGCCGGCGCATACTTCGACATCGCCGCCACCACGTCGACCCCGCGTTGTTCCAGGGCGTCGCGCAGCAGCTCGTAGTGCCCCATCTCGGCGGCCGCCATGGCGGCCATCGAGATGCGACCGCGCAGGTCGGGCGCCATCCGCGCTTCCTCGGTCAGCCGGTAGAACGCGGCCACCTCGCCGTAGGCCAACAGCGCGAACAGCTCGGTGATCCCGGGATGATCCGCGGACAACCGCGACGAAGGCGGATTGGTCACCTGGTCAGCCGGGCGGCGGGGAACTCATGGCAACACTTTAAGCGCGCCGGCGGCGACCCGCTGCGCCCGGCAACGCCG
>PPEA01000765.1 GCA_002967005.1 Mycobacterium talmoniae | reverse complement strand
ACCTCTTTGGCGGTGGCCTGCGCGGCCGCCTCGTCGAGGACGGCGGCGACCACCCGGTCGCCCTGGGCGGCGAACCCCAGCGCGATCGCCTTGCCGATCCCCGATCCGGCGCCGGTCACGAGTGCGATGGTGTTCATGGGCTGCCCCTTAGGCGCTGACGAAGCGGGCGAAGTCGGCGGGCCGCTTCTCGGTGAACGCGGCCGCGCCTTCCTTAGCCTCGTCGGTGTCGACGAAGATTTCCAGCGCCGACATGGCCAGATTGCTCAGCCCGGCCTGGTGGTCGGTGTCGGCGTTGAACGACTGCTTGAGGAACCGCAGCGCGGTTGGGCTCTTCTCGGCGATCTCGGCGGCCAGCGCCTTGGCCTCGTCCATGAGTTGGTCGGCGGGCACCACGTAGTTGACCAGGCCCCAGCGTTCGGCGGTGGCCGCGTCGTAGCGGCGGCACAGATACCACATTTCCCGGGCGCGTTTCTCGCCGACCACCCGGGCCAGATACGCCGACCCGAACCCGGCGTCGAACGATCCGACCCGCGGCCCGGCCTGCCCGAACGTGGCGGTGTCGGCGGCGATGCTCAGATCGCACAGCACGTGCAGCACGTGCCCGCCGCCGACCGCGACCCCGTTGACCGCGGCGATCACCGGCTTGGGCACGTCGCGGATGAGCTTGTGCAGGTAGCCGATCTCGAACATGCCGGACTCGGTGGGGCCGTAGTCCCCGGTCTCGGCGCGCTGTTTGACGTCGCCGCCGGTGCAAAACGCCTTGTCGCCGGCGCCGGTCAGGATGATCACCGCTACCGCGGTGTCGGCCCAGGCGGCGCGGAACGCCTTGATGAGTTCCTCGACGGTCTTGGCGGTGAACGCGTTGTAGCGCTGCGGCCGGTTGATCGTGATGACCGCGGTCTGGCCGTCGATCTCGTAGCGGATGTCGTCGTAGTCGGGCATGGCGCTCCTCAGGTGTGTGAATTATTATTCACTCAGGATGAACGTACATTCAATACGACGCGATGGTCAAGGGTGGACCTCGCGGCCGCGTCGTCTCCACCCCGTCGGCACCGCCAGCCTCGTGCGTGGCAGCAGCCCCTAGGGGGAGGATGCATACCTTCCGAAAAGCGATAGCGCCCGCGCCACTACCCCCGGCTGATATCGCCCGCGCCATCGCTTTCAACAAGGTGCCCGCTAGGGTTGATTCGTTGCCTTATTTAGCGATGCCCGCGTCGGTAGGTTGGCTTTGGTCTTGGGTCCGGTCGTGACGGTGGTGAGGGCCAGCAGTTCGCTGGTTAGAGTTCCACGGTATGAGTCAGCGACCCGTTACCCATCCGCATGGAAACGATTGGGCACAACATCCGTCCCCGCCGAGCGGCGGCACGGCGATCACCGCGGCGGTGCTCAGCCTCCTGCACAGCCCGTTCGGCTTGCTGCTCACGGTCGCTGGTGTGGGGGTCGCCTCCGCTTCGGGAATATCTTTGGCCCAGCAGCTTTTCGCCGCATTCCTTGCCCTGGTGTCGCTCGGATTTGCCGTCGGCCTAGCCGTCGGTGGGATCATGCTGCTCACCCGCCGCCCTGCAGGGCGCGCCGTCCTCGTCGCATCGTGGGCGGTCGATCTTCTGGTGGGGATCGGGTCTATTGGCTTGACCTGGACAGTGGCCCCACGCAACGGCGACGGGACCTGGTTCTTCTGGCTGGTGACCATCGTATGTTCGGTAGTCGGCATCATGGCCGCGATCACGATCGCGCTGACGCTGCGGCCGTCGACCAAACGCTGGTGCCAAGCGAGGCAACCGATAGCCGCGCGACTGGGGCGTGGTTAAGCCAGTTGTTCGCGTAGTTGGTATTTCACGACCTTGCCGGACTGGGTGCGGGGCAGTGCGTCGACGAACTCCAGCCGCAGCGGGATCTTGTAGCCGGCGAGCTTGCCGCGGGCGAAGTCGCGCAACTCCTCCAGGGTCAGCGTGGCGCCCGGCCGCAGCGCCACCACGGCGGTGACCGCCTCACCCCACCGCTCGTCCGGGGTGCCCAGCACCGCCACCTCGGCGATGGCGGGATGCCCATAGAGCACGTCCTCGACCTCGGCGGGGTAGACGTTCTCGCCGCCGGAGATCACCATGTCCTTCACCCGGTCGATCACCCACACGTAGCCGTCGTCGTCGGCCTGCCCGATGTCGCCGGTGTGAAACCAGCCCTCGGCGTCCAGCACCGCGGCGGTGGCCTCCGGATTGCGCCAATAGCCGACCATCACCTGCGGTCCGCGCACGCAGATCTCGCCGCGTTGCCCGGGCGGGACCGGGTGGTTGTCCAGGTCGACCAGCCGCACCTCCGACAGCGGCAGCACCTGGTGGCCGGCCGCGCCGATCTTCACCGCCACCTCGTCGGTGCGTAACACCAGTGCCAGCGGGGCGGTTTCGGTGAGCCCGTAACCCTGCGCGAACGGGATGCCCCGCTCGCCGTAGCGCAGGATCAGTGCCTCGGGTACCGGCGCGCCGCCGCAGACGAAGAACCGCACGCTGGACAGATCCGTCGTCGCGAATTCCGGGGCCTGGCTCATGAACAAAAACATCGCCGGCACCCCGAACATGGTGGTGACCCGGTGTTCGGCGATCAACTGCAGGGCTTGACCGGGATCGAAGGTCGGCATCAGCACGATGCGCCCGCCCTTTTGCAACGTCACCAGGGTGGTGACGTTGAGGCCGCCGATGTGAAACAGCGGCGCGCAGACCAGCGACACGTCGTGCTGGCTGGTGTCGAACGCCAGCAACGCATTGACGTTGTTCCAGAACAGGTTTCCGTGGGTGAGCATCGCGCCCTTGGGGCGGCCGGTGGTCGCCCGAGGTGTACATGACTCACCGCG
>PPEA01000764.1 GCA_002967005.1 Mycobacterium talmoniae | reverse complement strand
CTGGCGGGCGCGAGCCTGATCGCCATCGGCCCGGCGGCGCCGACGGCGGCCGGGATGCAGGAGCGCGCGGTGGAACTGGCCAGCGCGGCGGACCTGATCGCGAGTGTGCCCAACCCGGTCACCGAGTGGCTCAACGTCTTTTCGGGGGCGTTCACCAACGTCACGCAGATCGGACAAGAGATCCTGGCCGACCCGCTGCCGATCCTGACCCAGGTGCTGCACAACCAGATCGGTTTCGCCGACACGCTGGTCACCAATGGGCAAAGCATCGCCGGCACCCTGGGCGAGTTCTTGGTGCAGAGTTTGCCGCAGGCGCTGCAAACGCTGGTCAGCGGCATCGCGTCCGGCGATATCAGCGACGCGGTCAGCAACTTCAACTCCGACCTGCTGCTGGGCCTGCTGCCGGTCGCATTTCCGCTGCAAACCATCCTCGGGATTCCTCAAGAGATGGCGCAGAACCTGACCAATGCGCTCGGCACCTTGCCGGGTGTGGGATTAAGTGCGCTGCTCGCCCCGGTGGGCGTGCTGTTCGGCACCACGCAGGCGCTGGCCGACAGCGCCCAATCGGTGGTCGACGCATTCGGTGCCGGTCAGCCGTTGGCGGCGTTCACCGATCTGCTCAATATCCCGGCCGTGGTCACCGGCGCGCTGCTCAACGGGTACTCCACGGAATTCGTCGACTACACCGGGCTGCTCAGCTCGGGCGCCAGCGTGGCGGGCTCGGGCATTCTCTACGACTTCCTGGTTCAGTTTCCCCAGGAGATCGCGCAGGCGCTGGGGGCGTCGTCGGCCGACGCGCTGGACCCGACGTCAATGGTGGCCGACCTGGGATCGCTGATCGCCAGCATCTTCACCGCGTTCTGAGTCCCCCCGAATCGTGGGTGTCCTTCCCGCAGCGTCCCCCACTGCGGGGAGGGCACCCACCGCCGCGACTACCCGGTGATGATGCGGGTCAGGTAGGGCGTCATGTTGGTGGTGCGCGCGGCGGAGACGGTGACCGCGGGCTCGGTGGCCTCGATCATTTGCCCGTTGCCCAGGTAGATCGCCACGCTCTGGCTGCCGCCGGGCCCGAAGCAGATTAGGTCGCCGGGGCGGGCCTGCGCCGGCGGGACCTTTTGGCCGACGTTGCACTGCTCGCCCGAGGTCCGCGGCATCTTGATCCCGGCCGCGGCGAAGCTGTACTGCACCAGGCCCGAGGAGTCGAAGCCCACCGTGCCACTGCTCGGCGAGGTGGCGGTGCCCGGAGCAATGCCGGTACCCGGAACTCCGGCGGTGCCGGTGCCCGGGAGGGTGCCAGCACCGGTGCCGGGCAAGGTCGCTGTGCCGGTCCGCGGCAGGGTGGCACCGGGAGCGGTGGCCGTGCTCGGGAAGCCCGTCGTGCCGGGGAAGGTCGAGGTGCCCGGAACGGTCGCGGACGTTTGCCGGGCGCCGCTGGTGGGCCCCGAGGTGTTACCGCCGCCGTAGACGTACGGCACCCCCCGCTGGGAAAGGGCCCGCTGGATCACGGAGTTGATGGCCTGTGACGACGATCCGGGAACGGCGTTCGCGAGACCGGGTGTGGTCATCGACAGTGCCAAGCCGATCGCGGCGGCGTAGATGCGTCTCATGAGGATTCCGTTCCATTCACAACAGTCACTACAGACACTTCTACAACATGGGGAGGGGTCAGCGTATAGGTCGGCCGGAGTAGAGAGGCGAATTTTGCCGGACCGTGACCGACTGGTGACGTTGAGCTCGCGGTGGATGAGAATCGGCGAGCAGACACAAAAGCACCTCTTTCGGGGCCGAGGCGGGGGCCTTTGCGTCTGCTCGCGGGGTGATCCAGTCTGGGGCACTACGCTCGATCTCCGTGGCCATGGCGACTCCCCAGGCGACCCCCAGGTTGAGCCCGGAGCAGATCAGCGCGATCGACGCCGCCCATCTGTGGCACCCGTACAGCACGATCGGCGCCGAGGCCGTGCCGCCGGTGGTGGCGGTGGCGGCCCGCGGCGCCTGGCTGACGCTGAGCCGCGACGCCGGCCGATCGAGGTGCTGGACGGGATGAGTTCGTGGTGGACGGCGATCCACGGCCACGGCCACCCGGTGCTGGACGCGGCGGTGACGGCGCAGCTGGCCACCATGAACCACGTGATGTTCGGCGGCCTCACCCACGAACCCGCCGCCCGGCTGGCGCAACTGCTGGTGCAGATCACCCCCGCCGGGTTGGACACCGTGTTTCTCTCCGACTCCGGCTCGGTGTCGGTGGAGGTGGCCACGAAAATGGCGCTGCAGTACTGGCGGGCCCGCGGCATGCCGGGCAAGCACCGGCTGATGACCTGGCGGGGCGGCTACCACGGCGACACCTTCATGCCGATGAGCATCTGCGACCCCGACGGCGGCATGCACTCGCTGTGGACCGACATCCTGGCCCGCCAGGTTTTCGCCCCGCAGGTGCCGCGCGACTACGACCCCGACTACACCGCGGCGTCGAGGCGCAGCTGGCCGCCCACGCCGCCGAGCGGGCCGCGGTGGTCGTCGAACCGGTGGTGGCAGGCGGCCGGTGGCATGCGCTTCCACGACCCGCGGTACCTGCGCGACCTGCGCGCCGCCTGCGATCGGCACGACGTGCTGCTGGTCTTCGACGAGATCGCCACCGGGTTCGGTCGCACCGGTGAACTGTTCGCCGCCGACCACGCCGGCGTCAGCCCGGACATCATGTGCGTCGGCAAGGCCCTGACCGGCGGCTATCTCACCCTGGCCGCCACCTTGTGCAGCACCGAGATCGCGCACACCATCAGCTCCGGTGAGGCCGGCGCCCTGATGCATGGGCCCACCTTCATGGCCAACCCGCTGGCGTGCGCGGTGTCGGTGGCCAGCACCGAGCTGCTGCTGGGCCAGGACTGGCGCTCGAC
>PPEA01000763.1 GCA_002967005.1 Mycobacterium talmoniae | reverse complement strand
CCGGGCGCCGGTGGCGTCGTTCGCCACCGTCGATTCGCTCGACGGCCCGGCGTTCGGCGGCCCCGGCGCGGGCTAACGCTCGCCGGCCCGCGCCGAACGTGCGGCTACGGCGAGGTTTTCGCGATTTTTCCGCCGTGGACGCACGCTCGGCGCCCAGCGGATCACGACAAGGACGCCTTCGACGACTTCATCGGCCTGCTCGACGACTTCCCGTTCTGGTTCAACATCGTCACGCCGTAAGCACCGGTGTGCTATCTGTTGAAGCCGCCCGAACTTGACCCGGCTCGCCTTTACGCCGGGCCCGCCGAACCGAGCATGCTCGATGGGAGAAGCCCGCGATGAGAAGGTTGGTTAGCCGTCTGGCGTTCGCTGCCATGTTGGCGGTAGCACCGATTGCCGCCGTCACGATCGGCGCCCCCGCCGACAGTTCGGCGGCCCCGCTGAACTGCCCGGACGGCCAGTATTGGGAACCCAGCACCAACACCTGCATGCCGCTCGGCCAGGGACCAACCCCGCTGGACTGCCCGGGCGGCCAGTATTGGGAACCGAGCACCAACACCTGCATGCCACTTGGCCAGGGACCAACCCCGCTGGACTGCCCGCCCGGCGAATGGTGGAACCCCTTCGGCAACGTCTGCCGGCCACTCGGCCAGGTCTGAGCCGCCGAAACCGTCACGAGCGGCGACGCGCTGCGGCTCCGCGGATAGGCTCGAAGTTGTCCGCGATCCCGCCGTCCTGTTGAGGAGACAGCCGTGCCTTCGCTCGACCAGAGTCGTCACCTAGCCACCGAGCTTCCCGGCCCCGTGGTCCCGGAAACTCGCCCAACGCCGCGCCGCCGCGGTGGCCCGCGGCGTCGGCAGCACCATGCCGGTCTACGCGGTGCGCGCGGCCGGCGGCATCGTGGAAGACGTCGACGGCAACCGGCTCATCGACCTGGGTTCGGGCATCGGGGTCACCACCATCGGCAACGCCGCCCCTCGCGTGGTCGATGCGGTGCGCGCCCAGGTCGACGAGTTCACCCACACCTGCTTCATGGTCGCCCCGTATGAGGGCTACGTCGCCGTCGCCGAACAGCTCAACCGGATCACCCCCGGATCCGGGGAGAAGCGGTCGGTGCTGCTCAACTCGGGCGCCGAGGCGCTGGAGAACGCCGTCAAGATCGCCCGCTCGTACACCCGCAAACCGGCGGTGGTGGTGTTCGATCACGGCTACCACGGGCGCACCAACCTGACGATGTCGATGACCGCGAAATCGATGCCGTACAAGAGCGGGTTCGGGCCGTTCGCGCCGAGCATCTACCGGGTGCCGCCGTCCTACCCGTACCGCGACGGGCTGCTGGACAAGGAGCTGGCCAGCAACGGCGAGCTGGCCGCCGCCCGCGCCATCGACATCATCGACAAGCAGGTCGGCGCCGACAACCTGGCCGCGGTGGTGATCGAGCCGATCCTGGGCGAGGGCGGCTACATCGTGCCCGCCGAAGGCTTCCTGGCGGCGCTGTTGGCGTGGTGCCGGGAGAACAACGTGGTGTTCGTCGCCGACGAGGTGCAGTCCGGGTTCGCCCGCACCGGGGCGATGTTCGCCTGCGAGCACGACGGCGTCGCACCCGACCTGATCTGCACCGCCAAGGGCATCGCCGGCGGCCTACCGCTGTCGGCGGTGACCGGGCGCGCCGAGATCATGGACGCCCCGCACGTGTCCGGCTTGGGCGGCACGTTCGGCGGCAACCCGATCGCGTGCGCGGCGGCGCTGGCCGCCATCGCCACCGTGGAAAACGACGGGCTGATCGAGCGGGCGCAGCAGATCGAGCGGCTGATCAAAGACCGGCTGTTCCGGCTGCAGGCCGAGGACGACCGGATCGGCGATGTGCGCGGCCGTGGCGCCATGATCGGCCTGGAATTGGTGCGCTCGGGCACCAGCGAGCCGGATCCCGAGCTCACCGCCAAGCTGTCCGACGCCGCGCACGCGGCCGGGGTGATCCTGCTGACCTGCGGCACGTTCGGGAACGTGGTGCGGTTCGTGCCGCCGCTGGCCATCAGCGACGAACTACTCAACGACGGTCTCGACGTGCTGGGTGAGGCGCTGGCCGCGCTGTGAGTTAGCGGGCGGCCGACGCGCTCACATGCCGGCGGCGGAACAGGCCCCGCTTCTGCGGCTCCTCGGGCGGGCCGGGGATCTGCCCGGTGTACGCCTCGGGCGGCACGCTGGCCGCCGCATGCGCCACGTCGCGCACGCTGACCACCGACAGCGTCCCCAGCGCCACCCCGCCCAGGAACAGGATCACCGCCCCCAGCCCGGGAAAGTAGGCCAGCTCAATCAGCAGGCGCTTGGCGTCGGTGGAGGCCACCGGGTCGCCGATGTCACCGATGCGCAGCAGCGACGAGAAGCTGTTGCCGACCACGAACCAGGCCCCACCCAAAACGGCCAGCCAGCCGCCCATCATCGCGGTCGCCCGGTTGGCGGAAAACAGCAACATCGCTCCCCCGAACGCGGTGGCCGCCCCGGGCAGCACCTCCAGCCAGCCCCGCGCCGCGGTCCAGGTCATCACCTGGTCCGGCGTGTAGGCGAAGTTGAAGCGCGCCCCGACGAACGGGATCACCGCACCCCAAACACCGAGCAGAATCAGCAAGAATCCGCTGATCGCACCGCGGGTGCGGGGTATCCGCAACCCGCTGGAGCGGGCGCGGGCCCGCATATCCGAGTCGTTCATGAGAGCCTCCTCGGGCTTTTGGCGACTGCTCACTACCCTAATCGGCCCACGGGTAACCGGGCCTTCCCGCGTCAACCGTTATGGGATCGGTAGCGGGCACGCGTCAGTCGAACAGGCCGGGCTGGCCCAGGCCGGCGGCCCCGGCCGGCGGCGTCATGCCCAGATGCGTCCAGGCCTGCGCGGTG
>PPEA01000762.1 GCA_002967005.1 Mycobacterium talmoniae | reverse complement strand
GGCGACCCCGCGCTCGGGGTCGATCACGCACCGGTCGAGGCCGCCGACGTCGAGCAGCACACCGCCGTCGCGCAGGTGATTGGCCGCCCAGTGATGCCCGCCCGAACACACCCCGATCCGGTGGCCGTGGGCGGCGGCGTACCGCACCGTCGACACCACGTCGGCGACGGTGTGCGCACTCACGATGACGTCGGGAAATCGGTCGGGCAACAGACCGTTCCACACCGTGGCGCGGCGGGCCCGCTCGTACCCGTCGGCGCCGCGGAAGACGAAGCCCATCCGGCCATGCTCCCTGTTAACCCCGCGCCGAGTGTGGGCTTAAGCCACGCGCCACGACGGAAAGCGTGGCTTAACCCCACGCTCGGCAACCCACGTCACAGCGCTCCAACCCGGTCTGACCTCGTGTTTTCTGGCGCATCAGCAAGCTGCCCCATACTGGACGGCATGCGCCAGCCGTCCTCACCGCAAACGCCCGCGGCCCCGGACGCACGGGCGGCTGGGTCCCCGACGCGATCGAGGTCACGGTGGGCGATCTGACTTCCGGCGGACGGCATCGCCGTCGGGCGCCGCGGTCGCCTCCCGCCTGCGCCGAGCGCTGGTCCGCGGCGCCGGTGACGCTGGTGTCGCTGGCGGCGGTGTTGCTGACCGGGGGGCGGCTACTGGGTCGCGCACGGCGCGCTGGGCGGGATCACCGTCTCCGAAGCCCTGGGCGCCGAGGATCCCCGCTCGGTCGGCGGGGAGATGAACATCCTGCTGATCGGGTTGGACTCGCGCAAAGACCAGGACGGCAACGAGCTGCCGCAGGCCATCCTGAACCGATTGCACGCCGGTGACTCCGACGTCGGCGGCTACAACACCAACACGCTGATCCTGGTCCATGTGGGGGCCGACGACCGCGTGGTCGCCTTCTCCATCCCCCGCGACGACTGGGTGCGGTTCAGCGGGGTGCCCGGCTACGACCACATCAAGATCAAGGAAGCGTACGGGCTGACCAAGGCCCACACCGAAGACAAGCTCATCGACCAGGGGGTGACCAGCCAGAAAGAGCTGGAGACGCGGGGTCGGGAGGCGGGCCGGGCGGCCACCCTGCGGGCGGTGCGGAACCTGACCGGGGTGCCGATCGACTACTTCGCCGAGGTCAACCTGGCCGGTTTCTACGACCTGACCCAGAGCCTGGGCGGGGTGGAGGTCTGCCTCAAGCACGCCTCTACGACGAGTACTCCGGCGCCGACTTCCCGGCCGGCCGGCAGCGGCTCAACGCCGAACAGGCGCTGGCGTTCGTGCGGCAGCGGCACGGCCTGGACAACGGCGACCTGGACCGCACCCACCGCCAGCAGGCGTTTCTGGTGTCGGTGATGCATCAGCTGAAGGATTCGGGCACGTTCAGCGACTTGGGCAAGCTCAAACGGCTGATGGCGGTGGCGCGCAAGGACATCGTGCTGTCCGGCGGCTGGGGCGAGGACCAGTTCCAGCGGATGGAGTCACTGGCCGGCGGACAGGTCGAATACCGGACCCTGCCGGTGTTGCGGTACGAAACGATCGACGGCCAAGACGTCAACGTCATCGACCCCGCCGCCATCAAGGCCGAGGTGGCCGCGGCGTTCGGCACTCCCCTGCCCACCACCACCTCGACCGGCAGCACCAAACCGAACCCGGACACCGTCGTCAACGTGATCAACGCCGGTGACACCAGCGGGCTGGCCACCAAGGTGTCCCAGGCGTTGGAGGAGCGCGGCTACACCACCGGCGAGGTGCGCGACCCCGTCGAAGGGGAACCCACCACCACCCGCATCGACTACGGCCCCGGCGCCGACGCCGACGCGCACGCGCTGTCCGGGCTGCTCGGGATCGACGGCGCCGACCACCCGAACACCGCGCTGGGCGCCGGGCAGATTCGGGTCACCCTGGGCAGCGACTACTACCCGCCGCCGTTGGACGACGACGACACCACCACGCGTCGACGACGACGACGTCGACCACGACCAGTTCCGGGTACAGCACGTCCACCGAGCCGACCCCGGACGAGGGCAAGCCGATCGAGTCCGGCGGCGGAGTCCCCTGCGTGAACTAGCAGACGGGAGCGGGAGCGTGCGACCGGACACGTGGAAACGCCGCGACATGATCGTGCGCAGCCGCAGCCCGGTGAACGCCGAACCGCCGGCGTCGGCGCTGGCCGAGGACGACATCACCGCGACGAACGCCTTCTACTGCCGCAACCACGGCCCGATCCCCGACATCGCCGCCAAGCGGTGGCGGCTGCGGGTCGACGGCGCCGTCGCGCGGCCGTTGGAGCTGACCTACCACGAATTGACCACCCGCTTTCCCGCGCACGACGTGGTCGCGACGTTGGCGTGCGCCGGGAACCGGCGCGCCGAGCTGCTCAAGGTGCGCCCGATCCCCGGCAAGGACCCGTGGGCGCAGGGGCGATCTCCACCGCGGCGTGGCGCGGGCCCGGCTGGCCGACATCCTGCGCGCGGCCGGCGTCACCCCCGCCGACGGGCTGCACGTGGCCTTCGACGCACCCGACGTCGCGCAGGAAGCCTGCCCGGTGCAGACCTACGGTTCCTCAATCCCGTTGGGCAAGGCCCTGTCCGGGGATGTGCTGCTGGCCTGGCAGATGAACGGCGAGCCGCTGCCGCGCCTGCACGGTGGCCCGGTGCGGGTGGTGGTGCCCGGGTTCATCGGGGCCCGCAGCGTCAAATGGGTCATCGGCATCACCGTGCAGCCATGTGAATCGCGGAACTATTTTCAGGCCGTCGACTATCGGCTGCTGCCCGCCGACCCGGACCCCGGCGAGGCGGGGATCGCGTTGTCGTCGCTGGCGTTGAGCTGCGGCATCCTGGTTCCCGACGACGGCGCGACGGTGCCGGCCGGGCCGTTGTCGGTGCGCGGCTACGCGATCGCGACGATTC
>PPEA01000761.1 GCA_002967005.1 Mycobacterium talmoniae | reverse complement strand
CCGATCGCCTTGGCCGCCGCCCAGATGTCGGCCGTCGCGGACCGCCGCCAACTCGCCGTAGCGGGGGTCGGCCGCCAGCACCTGCGCGGTGCTCGCCCAGTCGGTGGTCACCAGCCACAGCGGGGCGTGACCGGCCCGGGCGTAGACGGATTCGAAGTTCAGTTGCAGGCTGCCGGTGCCGGGCTCGGCGGCCCACGGGTAGCGGCCGCCGGCATCGAGCACCAGCCGCCCGGCGTAGTCGCCGCCGGCGGGCATCGACCAGCCTGCCCTCGATACATGCTGCCCAGCAGCACATCGACCGGCGGCGCGGCGGCGGCCTCGGCGGCCACCGCGCGGTAGTCGGCGCGGACCCGGTCATAGATCCGGGTGGCCGCCTGCTCGGTGCCGGTCAACGCGGCCATTACCTTGATCCACTCGGCCCGGCCCAGCGGGGTGGCCTCCAACCACTCGGCGTCGGCGATCACGCCGATGCCGGCGTCGCGCAGCTTGGGGTAGCTGGGATCGTCGAGGCCGCCGGTGATCAACACCGCCGGGCGCCCGGCGATCACCGCCTCGACGTTGACCTGCTGGCCCGGGGCGTACGCCACGATGTCGCCGTCGTCGATGCGGCGCCGGACCTGCGGATCCACCACGGGGGCGGTGGTGGCCACCCCGGTGATCACGTCGGTCCGGTGCAGTTCGGCGAGCATGCCCAGATGCGTCGTCGAGGCCGAATACAGGCTGTCGACCGGCACGCTGACCCGCGGTGCGTCGGCGAGCTCACCGGTCAGCTGCGGGGCCGGCGCGCCGCAGCGCACCAGCACATACGACTCGGGGTGACCATGCGGATACGGCTGGTTGACGGTCAGCACCTGGTAGCTGCGGTGGTAGCTGAGGGTGAAGTTGGTGGCCTCGGTGATCGTCGACTTGTCCGGAAAGTAGTCGGTGTCCGGGTGGAAATCGGTGATGCAGTCCCGGCGCTCGGTGGCCGCGGCGTGGTCGGCAGGCACCGAGCAGCCGCCCAGGCTCAGCGCCAGGACGGTGGCCACCGCCAAGGCCACCAGGCGCCGGTCAGCACGGGCTTGCTCCACAAGGACGCGATGCTACTCAGGACTCCGCATGCCGCCGCGACAGCCAGCTGATCACCCGGCCGAGGAAGATCAGCACCAGCACGAACACGATCAACAACAACGCCGCGTCGTAGGACAGCGCCCGAGCCGACGCCGACGGCAGGTTGTAAAACGTCCAGATCGGATAGGTCAGGTAACCGACCGGGGAGTCGGTGAGCTTCCCGGTCGCGCCGACGTCGACCAGCCCGCGGTGTACAGCAGCGGCGCGGTCTCGCCGATCGCCAGCGCCAGCGCCACCAGCATGCCGGTGACGATGCCGGGGATCGCCGCCTTGAGCACCACCTTGCGCAGCGTCCAGCCCAGCGGCAGGCCCAGCGCCTCGGCGCCCTCCCGGTAGGAGGTCGGCACCTGCGACAGGGCGGACTCGGTGGCCTTGGTGATGTACGGGATGCTCATCACCGACAACGTCAACACGCCGGCGGCCAGCGAGAACCCCCAGTGGAAATACACCACCAGGGCCACGTAGCCGACGTAGCCGAGCACGATCGACGGGATGCCGGAGAGCACCTCATAGGCGCCGCGCAGCACGGACCGGGTTCGGCCGGTGGCGAATTCGGACAGGTAGATCCCGGTCAGCACGCTCACGGTGCCGCCGACCAGCAGCACGCCGAGGCCGATCACCACGGTGCCGATGATGGCGTTGCGCAACCCGCCGCCGTTGCCCTGGGTGTTGGTGACCAGCACGTTCCAGTGGAAGACCGGCACGGCGCGGCTGACCACCCCGATCAGCATCCACAACGTCGGGCCGATCACCACCGCCAGGCAGCACAAACAGGCCGACCAGGCCAGCGTGTTGACGATCTTGCGGCGGGTCACCTCACACCCCTCGTCCCACCGGCAGCGCGGTGCCCGACGTCCGGCGCACCAGGCGCGCGCGGCCATGTTCGTCAGCAACGTGATCAGCATCAGCACCAGGGAGACCTCGGCGAGGGTCTTCACCGCGAACCCGGTGAAGTCGGTGAACGCCGAATCCAGTTGTGACACCACGGTGGCGGCGATGGTGGTCATCGCCGAGTAGATGGTGGTGGGCATCGCCCCCAACGCGGCGCCGGACACCATCGCCACCGCCATGGTCTCGCCGAGCGCGCGGCCCAGCCCCAGCACCACCGCCCCGATGATGCCGCTGGACACCCACGGCAGCGTGACCCGGCGGGCGCACTCCCAGTCCGACATCCCCAACGCGACCGCACCCTCGCGGGGCAGCACCGGCACCTGCTGGATCAGATCGCGGGTGGTGCTGGCGATGATCGGGATGATCATCACGGCCAACACCAGGCCGGACACCAGCATCCCCTCGCCGTTGCCGGTATCGCCCCGGAAGTAGCTGAGGATCGGGACGTCGGGGGCGTGGCGGGCGATCAGCGGCGCGACATCATGGGCGATGACCGGGCCGAAGGTGATCGCCCCCCACAGTCCGACGATGACGCTGGGGATGCCGGCCAGCAATTCCAGGGTCATCCCGACCGCCCCGGCCAGCCGTTTCGGCAGCCGCTGCGCGAGCACCAGCGCCGCCCCGATCGACACCGGAACCGCGATGATCAGGGCGATCGCCGAGGTGGCCAGGGTCCCGACGATCAGCGGCAACGCCCCGTAGTCGACGCCGACGGGGTGTTCGACACCGCGGGTGACGACGGAGTCGCCGTAGGTGTTGCCCGGGTTCCACGCGGTGTGGGAGAAGAAGTGCAGCCCGTTGAGTTTGATCGCGGGCAGCGCCTCCAAAAACAGCGTGACCAACACGAACACCAGCGCCAGCAACGGGACGACCGCGCTGGCCCCACCCAGCCAGCGGATGGCCAGCCCGGGGCGGCCCCGGA
>PPEA01000760.1 GCA_002967005.1 Mycobacterium talmoniae | reverse complement strand
AGTCGGCGTCCCTCGTCGATGGCGTCGACCAGCGCGCCGATGCGGCCGTCGGTCAGCACCACGTCGGCGATGGTGTGCGCCGAGTCGCTGCCGCGCGCCACCACACCGATCCCCACGGTCGCGACCCGGATCGCGGCCGCGTCGTTGCGCCGTCGCCGACCATGGCGCACACCCGCCCGGCCCGCTCCAGGGTCTGCACGATCTGCACCTTGTTTTCCGGCGACATCCGGGCGAAGATCACCCGCTCGCACACCACCCGTTCCTGGTCTTTGCGGGACAGCGCATTCCATTCCGACCCGGTGATGACCTCGTCGGCGTCGACCGACACGCCCAGCTCGGCGGCGATCGCGGTGGCGGTCACCGGGTGATCGCCGGTGATCAGCCGGATGTCCACGCCACGGTCGGCCAGGTCGGCGAGCAGCTGCGGCGCCGCCTCCCGCGGGGTGTCCGCGATGCCGAGGAACCCGGTCAACGACAGCCCGGCACCGCACAAGTCGGTGATGCTGTCCGGGTCGTCCCGGAGCGAGCGCACCTGCGCCGCGGTCAGGGTCGCGGCGGGCCACCGCGATGACCCGCAGACCGCGAGCCGCCAACTCGTGCACGGTGTCGCCGGCGGCGCCTGCATCGTCGCAGGCGGCCAGCACCACTTCCGGTGCGCCCTTGATCGTCAGCTCCGCGCCAGTCACCGACGCCGAGAACGCCCGGCCGGACCGGAACGGCAGATGCACGTCCGGTTGGGGTCGCGACGTTCCGGCGACCGCCTTCGCCGCCGCTTCGATGATGGCCTGGTCGGTGGCGTGGGCGTGTGCGGTGCCCTCGGGCGCCGGCGCGGCGTGCATCGCGCAGCGCAGCACGTCGTCGTCGGTGTGTCCGGCCACCGGGTGCACCTGGGTCACCCGCAGCCGGTTCTCGCTGAGCGTGGCCGGTCTTGTCGAACAGACCACATCGATGCGGCCGAGCGCCTCCACCGACCGCGGGACGCGCACCAGCGCGCCGGTCCCGGTCAGGCGCCGCGCCGAGGCGTACTGCGCCAGCGTCGCCATCAGCGGCATCCCTCCGGCACCGCCGCCACCGCGATCGCGATCGCATCACCGAGGGCCTGGCGCGCCGCCGCCGCGCAACAGGCCCAGCGCGCCGACCAGCACCCCACCGCCCGCGCTGACCGGGAAGGCCCGGTACATCAGCTTGCTGAGCTGGTGCTGCAGCCCGACGACCGGCAGGTCGCCCGGAGGCCAGTTCGGCCGCCCGACGCGTCTGGGTGTCCGACCCGACGGCGGTGACCAGCGCGACCGCGGTCCCGGCCACCACGGTGGTGCCCGCGTAGAGCATGCAGCTCCGCTCGGCCAGTTCGGCGCCCGGCGTCGACTCGGTCCGTTTGTCCACCGACAGCGATTCACCGGTCAGCGACGATTCGTCGACCTCCAGGTCGATGGCCTCGATGATCCGGGCGTCGGCCGGCACCACCTCGTTGCTGCGCACCTCGATCACGTCGCCGGGTTGCAGCTGCTCGGCCATCACCTCGGTGTACGTCTCGTCGGTGACCTTGCGGGCCAGCGGGGTTTGTTGCGCCAGCAGCACGTTCAGCCGATTCTCGGCCCGCATCTGCTGACCGGCGGCCAGCATGGCGTTGCCGATCAAGACGAACCCGACCATCACCGCATCGATCGGGGAACCCAAGATCGCGGTGGCCGCCGAACCCACCGCCATGATCGGGGTCAGCGGATCGGACAGCTCGGCGCGCACGGCCTTGGCGAACTGCCAGAGCGCGTGCGGTGATTGCGCCCCGACCGTCGCCCCGGCCGGTGCGTCGGTGTCCGGCGGCGGCAACACCGCACGCACCTGCTCGACCGACATCGCATGCCACGTCGTAGGCGGGTGCGGGTCGGGGGCGGGGGTGCGGGACGAGCCCGGCGGGCCAGCAGATCATCCCGACAGCAGCCCGGCGGCGGCGCCGAGGGTCACCGGGCCGGGGCCGCGGCCCTGCCGCAGCCGGATGACGGGCACCATCAGCACCGCGCCCAACGCCGAGGCGCTGGCCGATAACGTGATGCCGCGCTGGCTGGCTGTCCGGGCGGCGGGCAGGGCGCGCAGCACCTGCCACGCACCAGCCAGGTCGGGCAGCATCAGATCCGCCTGCCACGGTGGTGCGCTGTCGTCGGAGGGCAGGACGCCCAGCGCCACGTCCGCACCGGCCAGCGCCTGCCCGGCGACCGCCGATAACACCGCGACGGTGCGGCCGTCCCGCTGCTGAGGTCGCCACGCGGCGGCCAGGGCGTCATCCAGCCCGCCGTCGATGCCCCGGACCTCGTCGAATGCGGTCTGCAACTCCCCGAGGGCGTCGCCGTCCACCGACACCAGCGTCGACCCGGACGCTCGGGCCTGGGCCAGCACCTCGGCCGCCAGCCGGTGGTGTGCGGGCGCGATCAGCGCCTCCACGGCGGCGTCGGGACCGGAGCCGTTGGAACCGGCGCCACGCATCCGCGGGATCCGGTGCCAGCCCGGTTTCAGGCCGGGCTTGTCGAGCAGGTTCTGCGCCTTTTCCCAGGCCGCCGACAGCTGGTGGTCGCCGGCACCGCGCACCGACACCACCCGCAACGTCTCGTCACACAACACGCGGGGGTCGATCAGGATCGCGTCGACCTTGTCGAGACGCCGCAAGGCGTCCGGCCGCAACGGCAGGATCGCGTACTCATCGGCGAGCCCCTGCCCGAGCGTGGCGGCGAACGACTCCCGGGTGGTGCGCAGGGCTTTGGGCGCGGTCACCGTCGCCGCGGACGACGCCATGGCGACGTTGCGGGTGAGGACACCTGACCAGGCCGGCGCCGACCGCCTGCACGAACGCCACCCGCTGGCCGTGCCGCTCCGCCGGCCCCGCCGGTGGTGGCACCGGGCGCGACACCGTGGTGGAGGTCGGGGTGGTCGG
>PPEA01000076.1 GCA_002967005.1 Mycobacterium talmoniae | reverse complement strand
TCAACCTGGTGCTGCTGGCGCGCAAACCGCAACCGCTCGAGGAGACCGCTGCGAGCTGCCGCAGCCACGGCGTCGACGTCCGCACGCTGGCGATCGACCTGACCGAGCCTGCGGCCGCCGACCGCGTCGCTGAAGCGACCGCCGACCTCACGGTCGGGCTGCTGATCTACAACGCCGGCGCCAACACCTGCAGCGAGGCGTTCCTCGACGGCGACCTGGCCGATTTCGCCCGGGTGATCGAGCTGAACATCAACGCACCGATGCGGCTCATTCAGCATTACGGCCGCGGCATGCGGGAGCGCCGGCGCGGCGGCATCCTGCTGGTCGGGTCGATGGCCGGGTACCTGGGCTCGGTGCGGCACACGGTTTACGGCGGGGTGAAGGCGTTCGGCCGGATCTTCGCCGAGGGCTTGTGGCTGGAACTGCGTGAGCACAATGTGCACGTGCTGGAACTGGTGCTGGGTGTGACCCGCACCCCCGCGATGCAACGCGTCGGGCTGAACTTCGACGTGCCGGGCCTGCGGGTCGCCGACCCGGCCGACGTCGCGCGGGAAGGCTTGGAACAGCTGCCCAACGGGCCGGTCTTCGTCGCGGGCGGAAACGCCGAGGACGTCGCGCGCCGCAACCACCCGGATCGGGCGAAGGTCGTGCTGGGCACCCACCGCTTCATGCAACGGTTGACCGGTCAGGAGTAGGCCAGCGTGCGTATCGGTTTATCGACTCCGGTCGTGATGCAGATACCCGGCGCCACCGCGACCTGGGAGCGTACCGCCGGCATCGATGACATCGCGCGGATAGCCGGAGTCGCCGAGGAATTCGGATTCGACTACCTGACCTGTCCCGAACACGTGGCCGTTCCGCCGGACGAGACCGAACGCCGCGGATCCACCTACTGGGATCCGTTGGCGACCTTGGCATTCCTGGCCGCCCGAACGTCCCGCATCAGGCTGGCCACCTCCGTGGTGGTGCTCGGCTACCACCATCCGCTGGAAATCGCCAAGCGCTACGGCACCTTGGACCGGATCAGCGGGGGCCGGCTGGTGCTGGGGGTCGGGGTGGGCTCGCTCAAAGAAGAGTTCGGCTTATTGGGGGCCTGCTGGGAGGAGCGCGGTCCCCGCGCCGACGATGCGATTCGCGCGGTGCGCGCCTCACTGTCCACCACGCGGCCCCGCTACGACGGCGAGTACTACCGCTACCGTGATCTCATCGTCGACCCCTGCGCCCTGCAGCCGCGCGTGCCGATCTGGGTCGGCGGCCGGAGTCGTCGTTCGTTGCGGCGCGCCGTGACGTTGGGCGATGGATGGATGCCGTTCGGTCTGCGGGGCAACGAGATAACCGAAATGCTGGCGGCCGTGGCCGTTCCGGACAATTTCGACGTGGTGCTGGCGACGCGGCCCCTCGACCCAACGGGGCAGCCCGAGCAAACACTGAGCCAGCTGCGGTCGCTGCGCGACCACGGCGCCACCGCGGTCACCTGCTCGATTACCGCGGAGTCCGCCACCCACTTCTGCGACCAACTGGGCGCCCTGCGCGACCTGGCCAACGACCTCGAACAGGAGACGTCATGAGTAACGATCGACTGGCCGAACTCGAGCAGCGCCTGGCCCGCATCGAAGACGAACGAGCAATCGAGCGGTTAGTCGCGTCCTACGGCCCGCTGGTGGACGCCGGTGAGGCCGAGGCGGCGGCCGAGCTGTGGGCCGAGACCGGCAGCTACGACGTCGAAGGCTGGTCGATGGCGAGCCGGGAAGACGTTGCCGCGATGGTTCGTTCCGACGCCCACCAAGGTCTGATCGGCCGCGGCAGCGCCCATTTCCTCGGCCCGGCCGTCGTCACCGTCGATGGCGACGATGCCGTGGCGGTCTGTGAATCACTGTTGGTGGTGCGTCACGAGCAGCGGTATGTCGTTGCCCGGGCAGGGGCGAACCATTTCCGGCTCCGGCGCATCGAGCAGCGGTGGCAGATCACCAGCCGCGTTACCCGCACGCTCGACGGCGGCCGCGAAGCGCGCGGGCTGCTCGCGGCGGGTATCACCGGCCAGACCCCGACCCTGATTGAATCTAATGGTGCCTGATCTCCCCACCGTCACCGAGTTGCTGACCCCGCTGACCGACGTCGAGGACCGGGGCGTCTACTTCGAGGACGGCTTCACCAGCTGGCGGGACCATTTGCGGCAGGCCGCGGCGATCGCGGCGGCGCTGCCGGGCGCGGCTGGACCCCGACCGCCCCCCGCATGTGGGGGTGCTGCTGGAAACACGCCGTTCTTCTCCGCGCTGCTGGCCGCGGCCGGGCTGTACGGCATCGTCCCGGTCGGCCTCAACCCGGTACGCCGCGGCGCCGCCCTGGCCCGCGACATCGACCGCGCCGACTGCCAAGTGGTGCTGGCCGACTCGACCTCCGCGGCGACACTGGGCGATATCGCGCACCTCAACGTCGACTCCGCGGCCTGGGCCGACGAGCTGGCCGCGCACCGGGACGCCGCGCCGCCGGTGGTGCCGGCCGCCCCCGAGGACCTGTTCATGCTGATCTTCACCTCGGGCACCAGCGGCGAGCCGAAGGCGGTCAAGTGCAGCCACGGCAAGGTCGCGATCGCCGGGGTGACGATGCAGCAGCGGTTCGGGCTGGGCGGCGACGACGTCTGCTACGTGTCGATGCCGTTATTCCACTCCAATGCGGTGCTCGCCGGTTGGGCGGTGGCGTTGGCCTCCCGCGGCTCAATGGTGTTGCGCCGCAAGTTCTCCGCATCCGGGTTCCTGCCCGATGTACGCCGCTACGGGGCGACCTACGCCAACTATGTCGGCAAACCGTTGTCGTATGTGCTGGCCACCCCGGAGCGCCCGGACGACGCCGACAATCCGCTGAAAGCGGTGTACGGCAACGAGGGTGCGGCCGCCGACGTGGAGCGCTTCGCCCGCCGGTTCGGCTGTGTGGCGATGGACGGCTACGGGTCCACCGAGGGCGGGGTGGCGATCAGCCACACCCCGGACACCCCGGCCGGGGCGCTGGGGCCGCTGCCGGAGGGCATCGCGATCGTGGACGTCGACACCGGTGCGCCGTGCCCCGCCGGGGTGGTGGGTGAACTGGTGAATGCTTCGGGCGCCGGACGGTTTGAGGGCTACTACAACGACCCGGCCGCCGAGGCCGAGCGGATGGCCGGCGGGGTGTACCACAGCGGCGATCTGGCCTACCGCGACGAGGCCGGGTACGTGTATTTCGCCGGCCGGTTGGGTGACTGGATGCGGGTGGACGGCGAAAACCTCGGCACTGCGCCCATCGAGCGGGTGTTGTTGCGACACAACGACGTCACCGAGGTCGCGGTGTATGCCATCCCGGACCCGGCGGTGGGCGATCAGGTGATGGCCGCGCTGGTGTTGTCCGCCGGCGCCTCCTTTGACGCCGACGAGTTCCGGGCCTTTTTGGCCGCGCAGCCCGACCTGGGCCCCAAACAGTGGCCGTCGTTCGTGCGGGTGGCCGCCACACTGCCGCGCACCCAAACCTTCAAGGTGCTCAAACGGGCCTTGGCGGCCGAGGGCACCGACTGCGCCGATCCGGTGTTCCGCATCCCGCGGTGACTCGCCGTCCTTCTCGCCGAACGTGTACTCAGACCGATTTTTGGGTCGGATTTCCGGTCTGAGTACACGTTCGGCGATGGGGCGGCCTGATCCAGGTGCGGTCACACCGCACCCTTGACCAGGCAACCGTCTTTGATGATGACGGTGGACGCCTCGTCGGGCCGGGCGATCAGCGAAATGTCGGCGAGCGGGTCGCCGTCGACGAGGATCAGGTCAGCCAGCGCCCCTTCGGCCACCACCCCGAGGCGTCCGGGATAGGGGTTGCGCGGCCGGACAGGGCCGGCAGTTCCGCATTGCGGACCGTTTCCATACGGTTACGTGAGATGGTTCCCGTGACGAAGGGAGCGGCATGCCACGAACCAGCCCGTATAGCATCACCTTGGCCGAAGCCGAGCGCACCGAACTCGAAGCCCGCGCGCGTCGATATACGTCATCGTATTCAGACGTTGCGCGGGCCCGGATGCTTTATGCGGCCGACGGCCTGGGCAACGGGCACCACGATCTGGCGCTGGCTGTCCGCCGACGCGATCAAGCCCTGGCAGCACCGCTCCTGGATCTTCCCCCGCGATCCCGACTTCGGACCCAAGGCGGCCCGGGTGCTCGACCTCCACGCCCGCCGCGCAGCGTACAGACTTGCGCACGGAGCACGCCTAACATCAAGAAAGGACGACATGAGCAGAAAAGTGGCCGCGCTCACCGACGCCGCGTACAAAGGCCCGGCTCTCGAAGTAGATCGTGAGTTTTACGGTGCGATCGCCCAGAAAACCGGCTCCCGCATAACTGTCGAATCGTTCGTCATCCCAATCCGTTCCGGCAAGGCGTGGAGAGTTCCGGCTGGCCATGTGTGTCGAATTCTCACCGTAGACGGGCCGCAGGTTGGCGATCTGAACATCTGGAACTTCAACAACCCGCGCGAACGGTTCTGGGCGGCACGCACCCGGCAGTTACAGGCTGCGCACGTCACCACGTTCGACCGGCTGTGGTCCAACCTTCCTTACCTGCGCCCACTGGCGACCATTACCGCTGACACCTTGGAAAACTATGGCATCGACAGTGAAGGCGGCCGTGTCCACGACCTACTTGGTACGCGGTGCGATCCGTACGTCAACCGGATGCTGACAGGTGTCGACTTCGACTACTTCTGCCACTCCAATTTGGTGCGGGCCGTCCGCCCGTTCGGCCTTACCGAGTTCGACGTGCACGACGTACTGAACGTATTCCAGTGCACCGGCCTCAACGACGCCGACCAATACTTTATGAAGACGTGCCCGGCGAAGGTCGGCGACTATTTTGAACTATTCGCCGAACAAGACTTGCTGATGGCCTTGTCCACCTGCCCCGGTGGTGACCTCTCGATACCGATGTGGGGCGACGGTGCGCACGATCCGGTTGAAGTGTGCCGGCCCATCGGTATCGAAGTGTTCAAAGTCAACGACGCGTTGTTGGAAGGCTGGATTCCGGCAAAACCCCCCAAGTACGCGGGCGGGCACGGCCTCCGAGAGCAACCCTGGCGGTAAGCCCGCGCCCAGAATCCTGGTCAGACCCCAGCGGCGGCCCCACCGTTGGCGGCCATGAAAGTGGGGCCAAATCAGACGGTCGCAGCGACACCACGTTTGCGCTCACCTGCCTGCCCAGCGTGACGCGGAAAGTTCCTTCACATCCCGTGCAGGCATGGCATGGGCGTAGTCAGTGACACCATTTGCTGAAAACGTTCCTGTCCTGGGACGACCGGCAACTCCCCGACGGCACCGTGATCTGGTCCGCGCCGACTGGCCACGTCTACGTGACCACGCCGGGCTGCGCGCTGCCGTTCCCGGTCCTGATGACCCCGACCGGCGAGGTGCACCACCACCAGCTGCCCGCCTCCCGGCAATGCGGTGACCGCAGCGCGATGATGCCGAAACGGCGCCACACCCGCGCCCAAAACCACGCCAACTACGTCGCCGCCGAGCGCCGCCGAAACCGCATCAAACGCGAAGCCCGCCAAGCGGCCTTAACCGGCGGCCCCGCACCACCGGGCATCGACCCCAACGACGAACCACCACCGTTTTAGGGGCCGTGTTCAATAGGGGGATGCCGGCTGACCATCGACGGTGGCTCGCCATCGCAACCGCGGTACTTCTGCTCATTGCGGGGTGCTCCGGCGGCACGGCCCGTGACCCGCTGACCGCCAGCTTTAACCAACTCGCCGAATCGATCCCGGCCACCGTCGGTATCGCCTTCGCCCCGGTCGGCGGGCACACGGTGTCCCCCCTCGGCGCCTGGTCGAACGGGGTGGCGTGGTCGACGATCAAGGTGCCGTTGGCGATCGCCGCGCTGCGGGCCAACCGTGACGCCGCCCAGCCGTTGGCGGTCAAGGCGATCACCGAATCCGACAACGCCGCCGCCGAGCAGCTGTGGTCCCAGCTCGGTCCGCCCGACCAAGCCGCCCGCCGGGTGCAGGACATCCTGCGGGACGGCGGCGATCCCGCCACGGTGGTTGAATCACGTCGCTCAGACCGCCGTTCACCGCCTTCGGCCAGACGCAATGGACTTTGGCGCTGCAGGCGCAGTTCGCCGCGCACCTGCCGTGCCTGGCCGACTCCGGCCCGGTCGTCGAGCTGATGCAGCACCTGATCCCCGAGCAGC
>PPEA01000759.1 GCA_002967005.1 Mycobacterium talmoniae | reverse complement strand
GGCCAGCAGCAGCGCCGGCGCCGCCGGGAACGCGAACGCCAACCGCCAGTGCACCGCGGTCACCATCCCGCTGACCAGTGGGCTGAAGGCTTGGCCGGCGGCCTGCATGGCGGCGAACCAGCCCAGCGCCGCACCCAGTCGGTGCCGCGGCACCTGGTCTCCGATCGCCGCCACCAACAGCGGAGTGATGAAGGCGTTGGTGGCGCCTTGTACGACGCGACCGGCCAAGAACCACGTCATGTCCGGTGCGAGCGCACACCAGGCGCTGGCCACCACGAACAGCAGCAGCGCCACCTGGATGGTGCGACGGCGGCCCCACCGTTCGGCGAGGGTGCCCGACACCAGCATCAGCCCGGCGAACGGCACCATGTAGGCGCTCACGGCACCGGCCGCGGCCCGCTCGGTGCCACCGAGACCGAGGGCAACCTCGTGGATCATCGGTGTGACCATGGTGCTGCCGAACGGGCCGAGGAACCCGCCGGCATACAGCGGCCAGACCCGCTCGGCGGTGGAGGTGGCCTCCGAACGGGTCGGCACCCGTCAGTTGGTGATCAGATTGCGGACCAGCTGGTTATAGCGGGAGTCGTCGGCGATCAGCCCCCAGCTCAGCATCCAGTCGTAGGTGCGCTGGAACTGATCTTGGGGGTAAGGCTGTTGCTGCATGAACCGAAACCGGCTGAGCGGGAAGTCATCTGGGTGCAGCTCGCCGAGTTCCGGCGGCACTTCGGCGATCAGGTGGTGCAGGTAGGGCCGCGGGTTGTCGTTGAGTTTGACCACCGCGCGGTTGACCGCCCGGCCGATCGCCTCATAGGTCTCGGTGGCCAGATCGGGGCTGGCCACCTCGGAACCGATGTAGAACGCCTCGCCCAGCAGCTTGTATCCCTGCTTTTCGGCGAGGGTAATCCACGGCTCCATCAGCGCGGCGGCCGCAACCCGTCCGTCGCGCAGCGCTTCAAACCGCTGCTGTGGTCCGCCGAGGTGCACCACCTTGATCTCCTCGCGCGGCAGGAAACCTTCGAGCAACTGCAGCGCGACGTAGTGCGAACCGTGGTGGAAGTTGACCGCGACCTCCTTGTTCGCCAAGTCGGACGGATGGACCTCGGGGGCGTCGGGCGCAACGACCAGCGCCTGGCCGGCGACCGCTGCGCGCTTGCTCACGATCCGGCCGCCGATCGTGCTGTCGTGCGACCGCCGGATTTGGCCCCACTCGCAGGCGCGGTACAGGGTGGCCTCGCCGCTCTCGAAGTGGGATTTGGTGGCCCCGAAGGCGCTGAGCAGTTCGTGGTTGTCCAGGTAGGTGACGGCCGCGTATTCCTTGGGGACGAAGGTGACCTCCAGGCCTTCCTCGGCGAAGTAGCCTTCATCGTGGGCGACGAGCTGGGGCAGCGAAAACACCAGTGACAGTAGTTCCATGGTGACCGGAGTCGGCATTAGGACTACACCTTTCTTTTGTGTTGGGAAATCAGAGCAGGTCGGCGACGATGCGCCGGCTGGCGTCAAAGAGGGCGGGATCTTCCGGCGAGCGCGGCCGGGGCAGGTTGATGACGTATTCCCGGGTGACGAAGGCGGGCCGGCCGGAGAGCACGATCACCCGGTCGGCGAGCAGCGCCGCCTCCAGCGGGTTGTGGGTCACCAGCAGGCCCGACAACGGGCGCTGCAGCCACAATTCCTGCAGTAGGAGTCGCAGGCGTCGTCCAGTGATCTCGTCGAGGGCGCTGAACGGCTCGTCGAGCAGCATCAGCTCCGGTTGCACCGCAAACGCCCGCGCGACGGCGACCCGCTGGCGTTGGCCGCCGGACAGCAGCGACGGGAACGTGTCCGCGTACCCGCCAAGCCCGACCGAGTCCAAGATCGCGTCCACCCCATCGGTATTCAGTGCGGCCGCCTCGACGGCGAGTTCGACGTTCTTGCGCACCGAAATCCAGTCCAGCAACCGCGGCTGCTGAAACACCACGCCCAGGCGCGGCGCCCCGCCGGCCGTGTGCACCACGCCGGCATCGGGGTGCTCGAGTCCGGCGATCAGATGCAGCAAGGTGGTCTTGCCGGTGCCGGAGGCGCCGACCACGGCGACGAACTCACCGGTGCTCACCGTCAGCGAGAACTCGCGGAAGATGGCCGTCCCCGCGAAGCTCTTGGAAACCGCGTCCAGGACCACTGCCGTGCTCATACCGCGCTGGCCTTCCGCCAGCGGGTCAGGTACCGCTCCAGCCCCTGCAGCACACCGTATTCGAGGATCGCCATCACGACCGCAAACAGCATCGTCCAGCTCAGCACGCCGGCGACGTCTTGCGCACCGAAGGCGTTGTTGAGCTCGTAGCCGACGCCGCTGGACATGCCGAACACTTCGACCAGCACAATCACCTTCCACGACAGGGAAAGTCCGATCCGGGCACCGGAGAACAGGGCAGGCTGGATCGCGGGCAGCCACAGGTAGCGCAGCCTTCGGCGCAGCGGGAACCGGTAGACGTGCACCATCTCCGCCAGTTCCCCGGACAGCGACGCGACGCCTTGATAAACGTTCAAGGTCAGCGCCGGCGCGGCCGACAGCGCCACCGCGATCACCGGGTTGGTCAAGCCGACGCCGAACCAGATCACGCACAGCAGCGCCCAGATCAGGCTCGGCACCGTAAGGCCGAGCAGCACAGCGGGTTCGAAAAAGCGGCGGGCCACGGCGTTGCGCCCCATCCCGATCCCGACGGCAAGCGACACGACGAACGCCAGCGTGAAGCCCAACGCCACCCGCAGCAAGGTGATTCCCAACGCGGACAGGAAATGCCCGCCCGCGACGGTGGTGACCAGCGCCCTGGCGATCGCGGGCAGGCCGGGTACCAAGACGTTGTCCAGTTGCATGGCCATCAGCTGCCAACCGGCGGCTAGCGTCGCCACAAACAAGGCGGGCGGCCAGATCGCTTGCGGCCAGGCCCGGCGGGT
>PPEA01000758.1 GCA_002967005.1 Mycobacterium talmoniae | reverse complement strand
CCCGCCTGCGGCTCACCGCCGGAGACGTCGACGAGGCGGTCACCGGCCTGCTGATGAACGGGCTCGCCGCCAGCGACGTGGGCGGTGCCACCGTGCCGGCCGGCTTCACCCGGATCCAGGCGTTTCGGGCCGGGCTGACCGGCGACGCCGAGCGTTGCTACCAGCGCTTCCCCTAAGTGACGCGCGAGTGTGGGGTTGATCCACGCCTAGGGGGCCCGGCGTGACTCAAGCCCACACTCGGCGGTCGACTACAGGTGGTTGGCGGCGTAGGTCGCGCCCCGTTCCACCAACCCGTCCGCCGCGTAGGAGTCGTGCGCGGCGAATTCCAGGCCGTCCGAACACACCGGGTCGTTGGTCGCGCACAACTGCAGGGTCTTGCCCGCATACAGCGGGCCGATGACGACCGGCGGCTCGTTGAGGAAGTTCATCGCCCGCTCGTTCGGGGTCCCGAACAGGACGACGGCGGCGACATGCTCGGCCACGTCGGGCTGCAGCGGTTTGGGCACGGTCGCCGGGTCGACCCCATCCGGGACGGTGTCGGAGGTGACGAAACCCATCACCGCCGCGCCCTGGGAGAATCCGCCGAGCACCATCTTGGTGTTGGGGCAATTCGCGGCCATGGACTGAACGTGCGAGCCCGCGTCCCGCACCCCGTCGACGCCGGTGGGCCAGTCGTTGGTGGCGGGGTAGTTCACCGCGTACACCCCCAACGACCTGCCGCCCACCTTCGGGCGCAGCGCGTTGACGAACGCGTTGCCGGTCGGGCCGACACCCGGGTCCTCACCGGTGCCCCGGGCAAACGTCACCTCCACATCGGGGCACTGCGCGGCGGACGCCGATGGTGTCACCGGTCCGAGCAGCGCCCCCGTCGCGCCCACGGCAGCGACGGTAAATCGGGCGAGGTGGCGGGGTAACCCTGAGTGCGCGCGGCGGGTCATTGGTCGTCCTCCTGTTCCACGGTGCTAAACCCCAAGTCGCAGCCGCCAAACTGCGAGGGGAAAGCGCGCTATCGCGGTCGTCGCGACAACCCTGGCCGTGATGCCCGGCCGGCGGTTCATGAGTTGTCCGACGCCGCAAACACGTTGAGCGCGCCCACGGCGATTTACGTTACCGCTAGTTTGGGCGATGCGCTGCGCTTATGGGCCCGTGTTGCTGCACACAGTTGTCCAAACCGGTGAACTTCACATCAAGTAGATCACCAGCACCACCGCCCACAGCGCGGTGAGCCAGCCGTCGGTGGCCAGTCGCAACCACCGCGGCGCGCGGTGCACCTCCATGAAGTAGCGGATGACGAGTCGCCCCTTGACGGCGGCGAGCACCACCACGGCGACGGTGATCGGCACGCTGGCAGCAACCGTGCCGGTGCTCGCGTGACCGGGGGACAGCCACCAGGAGATCAGGGTGATCGCCGACAGCACGATCCAGGCGCCGGTGATGGTCCGCGTCGACGCCGTCATGTCAGCGCATCACGTACAGCAGGCCGAAGATGACGATCCACAACAGGTCGACCATGTGCCAGTAGGTGGCCCCGGATTCGACCATCGACGCGCGGCGGCGTCGCGGGTTGCGCAGTTCGCGCACCACGATGCCCAGGATCAGCAAGCCGAGCGCTACGTGGAACAGGTGCACACCGGTGAGCATGTAGTAGAAGCTGAAGAAGGTGTTGCTGGCCAGGGTGTAGCCATGCCGGATCTCGAACGTCCACTCGTAGGCCTTGATCAGCAGGAACAACACCCCGCAGGCACCGCCGAGATACGTCAGCGCGATCGCGCGACGATGGTCGCCGGCCCGGGCGGCCAGCACGCTGCGCGCCACGAACCAGGAACTGGTCAACAACACCAGCGTGTTGAGCACGCCGGCGTTGATGTTCAGTTGCTGTTGGGCGGCCAGGAACTCGTGGGGCTGCATCGCCCGGTACACCATGAAGATGACGAAGTAGGCGCCGAAGATGACCAGGTCGCCCAGCACCATCACCCACATGTGGCCGTCGCCGGGCAGGTGCGCGGTCTCCCGGCGGTCGGAGGCGAGGTCGGTCATGCCCCTCACTCCAGCGGTGCTTCGTCGAGGGGCTGGCGTTCGGTGGCCTTCTTGAGGAAGGCGATCACGCACATCAGCCAGCAGCCGAACACGACGGTGCCCATCCAAAACGAGATGGACCCGTTCCACGCGAACGGTCCGGCCTTGCAGGCGAACACCGGCACGGCCATGATCTCGGTGACGATCTGCCACACGGTCACGTAGGCCAGCCATTTGGGGAAGATCTCGTTGCGGTCGTAGAGGATCGCGACGGCAAACGCGAAATACGCCGCCGAAAAGCAGCCCAGCGATCCCACATAGGACAGCAACCCCAGGTCGTAGAGCAGGGCCTGCAGCTGCGGGTCGCGGTCGGGGCGGTACACCGCGGTCAGGAAGCAAAACGCGACCAGCAGGCAGCCGGGCAGCGCGCCGATGCCCATCGCGCCCAGGTAGGTGTAGGACAGCACCGAGCCGACCGTCATGCGTTTCATGTGGTAGGCCACGATGCCGTTGGCCACCCCGGCGCCGCCCACGATGAGCACCAACGCCGCGAAGCCGATTCTGATCGTGGTGGCGTGCGCGTGGAAGAAGTCGACCATCTGGGTGGCGGTGACGTCGGGCCGCGGCGGGGGCATCACCCGCGCCAAGGCGAAGAAGATCACCCCGAACGCGGTGTAGAACGCCGGCACGATCCAAACACCAGCCACACATCGCGCTTACCGGCCGGCGCGGCGGCGGGGGCGGCCGTCGCCGCCGGGCGCTGACCGTGCGGGTCACGCGGCGACACCCTCGCGGACGGCTTGGCGGCGGAGCGCGTCGCGCACCACGAAGAACATCACGGCCACGAACAGCACCAGCGCCCCGTTGCGCAGCCAGAACGACACCGCGCCGTTCCAGGCCAGCGGCCCGCTGGTGACCACGGCGGCG